>JAGNEZ010000082.1 GCA_018003015.1 Phycisphaerae bacterium
TCTTCAAGAGGGTAGGTTTCCACTACATCGCCGAAAACGCCATCCAACCCCGCTGATCGCCCGGAGAACGCGGATGCCAACCCGAAGATCTTTTCAAAATCGCAGTTGTTCAGTAACTTGGGTTAGTGTGAGACTACACCCAGTAAGCTCTGCAGGGATTCGCGGCCAACAAATCCTGGCAAATACACAAACGCTTGCGGCTCCACACATTACATCGAGCCGCCCGAACGCGATCGAGAGGGTAGGCCTCGTTCAAGACGAAGATCCGTATGCTTGGCCCTGACGGCTCCGTTACTCTCCGAGGATGTGGCGTGCCACGCCCAACTGGCCGCGTAGCCGACGATCATGGTCATGAGGCAGCCGATGATGTTGATCCAGAGAAACGACAAACGCGGTGCCTCCGCCGGACGATCGAGGAGGTAATACGGAACCGTTACGACCAAGGCTGAGACCAAGCCGGCGACGGCACCTGCCAGAACGCCCTTGGCATGAACGCGGCGGGTCAGAACACCCAGCAGAAACACGCCCAGCAGGACACCGGTGAAGAAGTTGATCGTCACCTGTGTGATGACGATCAGGGAGTTTGTCCGGCGGTCAGCACCAAACAGCCAGATGACCCCCATGGCCAGGAAGATGGAGACCGCGCCCCAGATGAAAGTGAGCCATCGGGCGAGGCGGATCAACTCGGTCTCCGAGACCTTCGGCCGCAGGACCCGCTTCCAGAAATCGGTGATCGTGCAGGCCGACAGACTGTTGAGGCACGAGCCGCCCGTGCCGAGTGCGGCGGAGAGAACTCCGGCCATGATGAGTCCGCCGACGCCCGGGGGCAGTTCCGAGGAGATGAAATGCGTGAACACGTCGTCGCCGGTCATGCCGGGCATGGCGCGTTCAGGGTGAAGGTGGTAGAACCTGAGCAGTCCCAGGCCGCATAGATACAAAACCAACATCAGCGGAATACCCAGGACCGTACCCCAGACCATGGTCTTCACCGCGCCTGCCGGATCACGCGTGCTGAGATATCGCTGCACGGTGATTTGGTCGGTGCCGGCGGCACCCAGTTTGATGAAGACGGCCGATACCAGCAGTGCCCACAACGACACGCGAACGAAGGGACTCAGCGAATAGAACTCGGAATCGTTCAAAGCTCCGAACGTGTGGCCTTGTGACCGTGCATGTTGCCAGATGCCGGCGAACCCGTCAGGCGACCAGGTAATCAACGCGACAAGCGCTCCCAACGCTCCGCCGAACATGATCACGAACTGCAGGAGATCGGCCCACACCACCGATTTCAGCCCGCCGAGCGCCGTGTACAGCGTGGTCGCGATTCCCAGCAGCACGATACTCAGCCAGGGGCGTAAGCCTGTCGCCGGATGCAGCGCCACCGCCGTCGCGTACAAGACGGTTCCCAGATACCAAGCTCGAAGAAGCAAGAAGAGCCCGCTGGCCAGCAAGCGAACCCGCAGATCGAATCTCACTTCCAGGTACTCATAGGCGGTCGTCAGGTTCATTCGCCGAAAGGTCCGAACGAAAATGACGACGGCCAGTGGCACAGCCAGCAGGATGAAACATGATTTGAGGAACAGGGGCATGCCGTAGTTGTACGCCTCGCCGGGCGCGGCCACGAAGCTGACCGAGCTGAAGAGGGACGCGAACAACCCGACGGCCAGGGGGAACCAGTGGAAACGCCGGCTGCCAAGGAAGTACTCCGCGGGGTTCACCTGGGAGCGCATGAAGAAGATGCTGATCCCGATCAGCAGGACCACATAGGCCCCCATCGCGATGTAGTCGAGTGTCCCCAGGCCCATGAGATTGGCTTCTCCGTACTCCCTTGCTTGCGGGAAGGGGCGGCCCCGATGCGATCCCTTAGGTTGCTTCCACCGCCAGGCTTAATACATCAATGAAATGGCTATTCGTTCGTAAGATGTTAACCCATAATAAGTTACCTATCAACATCGTCATGCTCGGCGTCTTCGCGCGTTCTCTCTTGACATGGCGAATGGATCACGATGTAATAACATACAGGCCATAGTAGATCATCTTGTATCTACTGTCAAGACTTGTAGAGCGCCGTGCGGCGAGCACGCATTATCAGCGGTATCCTGAAACGACGCTTCGCCGGACGTCTGTCGCTGCCGCCGCACGGGAGAGCTCGACTGCTTGGGAGTTCAGTGATGCACGACCGTAAGAAGCGAGCTGCGTTTACGTTGATCGAAGTGCTGGTGGTCGTGGCGATCATTGCCCTGTTGATCTCGGTTCTGCTGCCGTCCTTGGTGAGAGCGCGGGCGATGGCCCGGACGACGGTCTGCTCGAACACGGCGCGTCAGCATGTAAGCGGGATGAACGTGTTCGCGACCGATCACAAGGATTTGGTTCCGCGAGGGGCGAGCCCGCGAACGCGGTTCACATGGATTCAGTTGATGGCCCGAACGTTCGGCGACAAGTCCAACTACACGCGGAACTACAACCTCGTTCCGGTTGAACGGCAAGGCATCTTTCAGTGCCCGGAGCGAACCGGCATGCATTCCGGACCTTTTCTGGATTACGTGGTCAACGCCTTGGACCATCGCGGGCCGGTGAACGCCCACTGCTCACCCGACAGCAACGGCGCATGGACCTCCGTGGAAGGGGTGGCGCCGCGAAGCCTTTGGAAACGGCCCAGCGACGTGATCTATACGATGGACGCGGCCGACGAGATGGCCGGCAATCCATCGGGTGAGCTGGCCGAGGTTCGCGAGAAGATCGCCGCGCTGCGCAGCCCCAAGATCAACATACCGGAGGGTGTCCTTCCGCCGTCGCCGTGGGGTTGGGGCCGGTACGACATCTATTGCGGCTACACCCTGCCGGCCTACCCGGAAGATGCCGCGCTGGACGGCGCTCACCGCGGCCGTTCGCGCGGCGCGATCAAGATGCACGGAAAGGGATCCGTTGCGTCCTTCGTGGATGGACATGTGGCCCTGGTGGTCCCACCCGCTCGGAACGGCAATCCGCTGGCCGTCGCCCAGTTCTACATGGTCAAGTTCGGCGTTCAGAACGCGATCAAGAACAACATTCGGATCGAGAGCGGCTCGGGCGGCGGTGAGAAGTGCGAGCTCGGCGATGAGGATTACGAGCCCTTCTAGCGGGTTGCGCCATGTTCATCAGGGCGGCGCGGCTCCTAATCTGCCCGCGAAGCTGGCCTCGTCTGCGGAACGTTCCCTGTCTTTAGGCGGTAGGTAACCCGAGCGCAGCGAATTGAATCCTTGCGCCGCCCGGTCGTCGGATCGAAGTAGTCTTTGGCTCCGAAGACGATGAGGATCTCACCCGGTTTCGGTTCGCACAAGGCTGTATAGCCTGAATAGGGCGTCGGGTTGACGATGGTGTGATCGATCCAGGTGCGACCGTGGTCCGCGCTGAACATGATGACATTACCCGGCCGCCCGTAGCTGGCGGCCAGCGTCCCGTCCGCCAGCACGAGCAGATCAGGGAACGCTCCCGTGCCGCCAGTTCGTTGCGGTTTGGACCACGTCCGGCCGCCGTCGCGACTGAAGGACGACATCACCGGGTTGTCCTGGCATTTCAGATCGCGGGCGCTTCCGGTTCGCATAACCGCCATCAGCGTGCCGTCGGGCAGCATTCGCATCGAGCCTTCGTTGTAGCCCTCGCTGCCGATCCGGTCATAGCCGATCGTCGCCAAGTAGGTCCACGTTCGGCCGCGATCCGCGGATTCGCAAACATAGGTACGCGAGTACGGCCGCTTGTTGCCGTGCGGACAGATCTCATCGTCCCCCTTGAACCAGCCGGCCATGAGGGCGACCAGGCTGCCGTCGGAGCGTTCGACGATCGAACGCATGAAGATCGGGCCGGGATGGAAGGCGTGACCGTATGCAGCTTTGGCCCGGGGAACGTGGAACTCGGCCGGGAGCGGACCGGCGATGGTCCGGCCGTCGTCCGTGGACTCGAAACGCTGGCCCATATACCAGCCGTCGCGGCCCTCGATTGGAGCGATGCCGGACTTCATCCCGATGACGCGACCGTCACGGAGCTGGGTACCGCCGTCACCGATCGTGCCGCCTTCGCGATGCCGCCACGTTTGGCCGGAATCGGTGCTGATGTATTCGGATGTCAACAGCGTTCCGCTTGCCAGGCGCAGCACACGCTCGGCGTGTGTACCCGGACAGAGCTCCCAGGATTCCGAGACCGACACGTCGAGACGATCGCTCGGTGAACACACTTTGACCGCCAAACCGCGTTGGTCCAGCCGTTTCTTGCCTGAAGCAATCCCGGCGAGGAAGAAATAGACACCTGGCTTCCATTCCTTGGTGTCGAGGTGGACCTCGATACGGTTGGGCTCGGAGGCCTTGTCGAGCGGGCCGCTCTTGGCGATGAGTGTCCGCCCAGGATCCGCGAGGTAGTTGACGCGGGCGGCGGCATCGTAGGTGAAGCCCGGCATGGCCCCTTCCGGGGACACGAAGTAGGTCTGGCGAAGTTCGATCCCGTCGTAGCGACCTTCACGCCATTCCGCACGAAGAACGCACGGTTGCCCCGGCGCGATAACCGCGGGTGTCAGCGAGCACTGCTTGAACACGGGCTTGGCGGAAGGCTTCGTTGTCGGCTGGCCGGCGGCAAGGGCCGAGTGCCAATCCGCGGCAAGCGCGGACGAACCTATCACAAGCGACGATTTCAGAAAACGGCGGCGTGTCAGCGACAATTGACGGCAACCTCGTTTGGAGAATTGGATTCATTACTCGTACGCATTGGACAGCTTACGTGCGTATCAGCCGAGCGTTGTTCCGTGGGGCCGTCCGCGGAACAACGCTCGATCCGGTCGCGAAAAGCGGGCATGCCGTGTTGGGCAACTGCTCGGCTTCACATCAGTTCATGCAGTTCTCGGTCGCAGGGCCACCATAGCACCGCTGGAACAGGCCGAAGTCAAGCTGGTCGACGTCCATGTCGCTGTCCAGGTCCGCCTGTTCGCAGGCCGATGTCGGCGGCCCGACGGCCGGACCGGTGACGCAGCCAAGCAGCAGTTCCAAGTCCGTATGGTCCACCATGCCGTTCTGGTCAAAGTCCGGGTTCTTCTGGCGCTGAATGAACTTGTCCGGGCCGACCGCACCCATGATGATCCTGACGAAATCGATGTCCCCGCTCCATGAGCCGGAGGTGCTGGAGGGATAGGTGTCCCCGATATAGAGCGGGGCCGAGTTACTGAAATCGCTACGGTAGCAGATGTCGGTAACGTCGAGCTGATAGTCCACGTAGAGCGTGACCTTATCGCCCGCCGCGTCGTAGGCCATGGCCACATGGTGCCACAAACCGTCGGCAATGCTGACGTTACCGACGATGGACGTGTGGCCGCCCTTCACGTCGTAGAGGTAGGCTCCCAGTGTCGCGGTGGCCACGCCATCTGTGGTCTTGGGCACGGTGCGCAGCCAGAATGACGGGCGCGTTGCCGGTAGATCGCTGGCGAGTCCGCGCTTGCCGACGATGTATCGCGCTCCGTCGGTACTGGTGGTGCGGATGACCGCCTCGACGGTGAAACTCACGCCATCGTTGAAGTCCAGGAGGGGGTGGTCCGGGATCGAGATGGCATCCTTGCCGCTGGTGAAGTTCAGTGCCGGTCCGGTCAGGTAGTTGGGGGAGCCGGGCAGGTATGAAGGCGTGGGACTACCGACGCCGGCGCCGCCGAGGCCGTTGCCCGAGCTGTCGATGATCGAGCCGGGATCTGTACCGGCGTTGCCGGATGTGGCCTCGCTGAACTTCCAGTATCCGATGGTCTGGCCCTGAGCGACGCAGATCTGGTCGTCGCACGAAGTACCCAAGCCTCGCCATTGGCCCACGCATTGGGCCTGACCGACGTCGGCGCAGGTGCCGTCGAATTGGCAGCATGCTCCGGTGCAATCGACCTGGTCACACGTCGTGCCCGGGCCAAAGAAGGTGCCGGCACATGCCGACTCTTGAGTCACCACGCAGGTTCCGTCGCCGAGGCAGCATGCTCCGGGCTGCGGGCACGTGACGGTCTCGCAGGTCGTATTGGCGCCGTTCCACTGGCCGTCGCAGGCCTCCAGTGTCGTGACGCTGCACGTTCCGTCGCTGTGGCAGCAGGCACCTGTGGCCACAACTTGCGGCCGGATGAACTGAGCGGGAGCCAACGCCTGCCCGGTCATCCGTACGAAATCGATATCGCCCGGCCAGAAGCCGGACGTATCACCCACGCCCGAGGTTCCGATGACCATGGGAACCGAATTGTTGATGACCCCGCACGACGCGCCGCTGCAAACACAGGGAATGCTGCCGTCGAGTTGATAGTCAACGTAAACGGCCAGAGTCGGCTGTGGCGTCGCGGTGGCGTTGTACACCATGGCAACGTGATGCCAGAGCCCGTCGGCAACATTGATCGTACCACTGATTCGGTCGTTGCCGCCCGTACCGATGATGATGCCTTCGAGCCCCTGGATAGCGACGCCGTTGACGGTCTTCGCGATTGTTCTGAACCAGAAACCTGGCCGAACGCTTCCGCTGGAACTGGGAGCTCGCTTGTAGACGATATACCTGTTGCCGGTCAGACTTGTTGACCGGACCATCGCCTCGATGGTGACGCTCATCCCGGCCGCGAAGTCGAGAGCGTTCGAATCGGGAATGGACACGCCACCCGTACCCGACACGAACCGCAGGGCCGTGTCGTTCGCGTACGTCGAGGCGCCGGTCACATACGTGGGTGCCGGGTTTCCGCCGGATGTTCCGTCCAGGCCGTGGCCGCTGACGTCGAGCACGGAACCGGCCGTCGTGCCCACCGAGCTACCGGCCGGCAGTTCGTTGAAGGTCCAATACCCGATCGGTGTCGGCGGACAACCCGTGGTGCAATGAGAACCCGAGCCTTGCCAGCCGGTTGGGCAGTTCGCTTGGGTTGTCTCCGAGCATGAGCCTTCGTCGGCGCAACAGGCCCCGGTGCAACTTACCGTCGCGCAGGTCGTGCCGGGCCCTTGCCATTCACCCGTGCAGGCATCGGCCGTCGTTTGGGCGCATGTGCCGTCGGGCAGGCAACAGGCTCCAGTGCAATCCGTGGTCGCGCAGCTTGTCCCGTAGCCGCCCCAGGAGCCGGCACACGCATTGGCCGCGGTGTCGCTACATGTCCCATCGTTTCCGCAGCAGGCACCCAGGCAGGTGGTGCCGGTACAGCCCGTTCCTGGGCCGCTCCAGTGTCCGTTGCATGCCGCTTGCGTCGTCTCGCTGCAGGTCCCATCGAGCTGGCAGCAGGCCCCGAGGATCGGGCAGGTCGTGCCATCGCAGGTCGTGCCCGGGCCGTACCAATGACCCGAACACCCCGAGTCCAGTGTGTTGGCGCAAGTCCCATCGTTTTGGCAGCAGGCCCCCGCGCTGAATTGCACGAACTCGGCGGGGGTCAGAGCGCCGACGGTGATCCGAACCATATCGATGTCGCCGTTCCACTGCTGGCCGGCCGTAGTGGTGTACCAGCCGCCGACGATGACCGGCGTGTTGGGGGGATCGATGGTGATGATGTCCCCGTGCACGGCGGCGGTGGTTCCATCTACCTGGTGATCGACGTAGAGAGTGAGGGTATGGGCCACGGCATCGTAGACCATAGCAACATGATGCCATTGCTGGTCGATGATATCGCGCTTGCCGTCAAGTGTCGTTCGGCCGGTTAGGTCGCCCACGGAGGCGTTGAGTTTATCGCCGCTGCCGTTGGCACGAAGCCAGAATCCGCCGTCGCCCGCCGCGTTGCGCTTCACCACGATGCCTCGCCGGTCGGTACCGAATGAGGTCGCTGCCGATCGGATGATGGCCTCGACGGTGAAGCTCGTTCCGGCCTGGAAGGCAAGAGAGGGACTGTCTGGGATCCAGACCTCGTCATCGCCGGTGGTGAAGTGCAGCGCGGCGATGTTGTCATCGTAGACGCATCCGGCCACGTACGACGGAGGCAACGAGCCCACACCGTAGCCGTTCAGGTTGTTCCCGCTGCTGTCGATGATGCAGCCGGGATCGGTGCAGACATAGCCCGACGTGCCCTCATCAAACCGCCAGTCGGCCAGGAGTTGCGCCTTGGCGGATACCGCTGACAAAAAGACACACAGCAGCAGGACCGACGTGACTTTGAACAGCTTCTCGATTTCCATGACGTGCACCTCTCTTTCTTGCCTCACTTCCGATCCATCCATATGACGAACCGCCGCCGGTGACGCGGCGATGAGATAGGCCATTCGTGCGACCCCCTCTCCGGTCGCGGCGAGCCTCGCGGCACGGCGTAGTTTGAAGGCCCTCAGACTCGGGATGTCAGGAGCGTGCTTCCTGATGGAGCTCGACCAGTCCATCTGGAAACCGTTTCCCCATCTCCTTTCTCGGCGGTACCCCGAACGCGGTATGCCGCGCGCCGCCGACACCGTCCTTACATTCCGCTTCTGACGGGCAGAATCGAACCTCGCTCGATCAGCGTCGATTGGATAATCACCCGCGGCGCAGCCGATGGACGCTTGCCCATGTACGCCGCCAGCAGTTCCGCGCATCGCCGGCCATGCTCCACCGGCGAAGCGGGGCCGATCGAGGCAATCTCCGGCGAAGCGAATCGATACAGTGGACTGTGGCGTAGGCCGATGACCTGGAGATCCTGGGGAACGCGAATGCCCATCTGGCTCGCGATCTGCAAGGTTGCCATCGCATACTCGGGCCGGATCGCGAGGATGGAGCGCGGACGATTCGCGCTCGACAAGAGCCGGCTGATTGCCCAGAAGTACTCCGTCATCTCAGAAGGCAGATGACAGTAGAACTCGTTTTCGGCGGGGCTCGGCGCACCCAGCTCATCCGCCGCTTGCTTCACGCCGTCGATCAGAAAAGCTTCCGAGCCGACCAGCTCGTGGCAGCACAAGCACGCGACAGGACCCGTTCGGCACAGGAGCCGGCCGGCGATTCGGCCCACGTCCACCATGTCCTGGTACACGCAGGGAAGGTTGATTTCCGGTTCGACATACCCGCGGACGACACAAGGGATGCCCTGGGCGTCAAAAAGGCGCTTGACCGCGGTCGGCATGCGCACGAGTACGTAGCCGACCTCGCAGGCCATCTCCTTGCCCTTTTCGAGCAGCTTCTTCACTTCGTCCAGCGTGGTTCGCGAATCGAAGTAGAGATGCCGCACCCACGAGTCGGGAAACACTTCCGCGAAGCCGTCGGTGAAGCCGGTCACCTCGACCTCGATCCCCATGCGTACTTCCCGCGAGTGCAGGGCAAAAACCAGAGGCGGCATTTCCTGCTTGAGTAGTTGGCGGGCCAGCTCCAAGGCGCCCTCGGCCACCTCCAGGCGACGGCCCGCATGGCGCCGGGCCCAACCCTCGCGCTCCGCTTGCTGCAATGCTCGACTCGCCGTGGCGACGGCCACGCCAGTGGTCTCCGCGAGCCCGCGCACCGATGGAAGCGGCGTTCCCTTGTTCAACTGCCCTGAAAGCACCTGCCGACGCAGTTGTCGAACCACTTTCAACGCCACCGGCCCAACGTCAGGAAGCTCAGCACACACGGGTCACTCCATCGCCAAATGCACGTTCCGACAGCCGCCCGCCCCAGAGCTCCTCGTGGGGTCCGCTGACTGCTTCTCGATACGCAAGACCTGACCTTCCACACCGACTCCTGGAGCTACATCGGCCACAATAAGGAACGAACCGAACTATCCATCTTGAAAAACGACACATGATGTTCTACTATAGCCACATGTGTATTACACCGACTAAGGGTTGCCGTGTCAAGCCCTGGGGGACGAGATGCGGGCGAAACCGGTCGCCAAGGCGGCGCCGGCCCGCCGACCTCCCCGGAAAAGGGGGGTTGAGGTAGACTGAGCACGACAAAACGGCACAGTAGCTCCTGTCACTAAGTCACGCAAGGATAAGAGCATGCGTCAAAGCACCATCAGGCGGAAACTGCGGACCGGGCAACCGGTCCTCGTACCCAAGGTCTGTTTCCTCGATCCCAACATCGTGGAGATCCTCGGCCTGCTCGGTTTCGACTGTGTCTGGATCTGCACGGAGCATAAGGCCATCGACCCCGGCGTTCTGGAGAACATGGCCAGGGCGGCACGGGCTGGCAACGTGGACTGTCTGATCCGAACGCCACGGCACGGCTATGACGACTTGGCTCGCTGCCTTGCGATCGGTGCCAGCGGCCTGATGATCCCCCACGTCGGCACTGCTGACGATGTGCGTGAAGTCGTCGCTCGCGCCAAGTACCCGCCCTTGGGAGCCAGGCAGCTCGAGCATGTCAACGCGGATGCCGATTTCGGCCTCGCCTCACTCCCCGATTATCTGAAGAATGCCAACGACGAGACGTTTCTGGTGATCCAGGTCGAGGATACGGACGCCGTCGCGCGTGCGGCCGAAATCGCGGCGGTACCGGGCATTGACGTTCTCTATGTCGGAGTCATGGATCTGTCGCTGAGCATGGGCATCCCGGGTGAAGCCAAGCATCCGCGCGTGCTCGACGTTATCCGGAAGATCGTCCGGGTCTGCGAATCGGCCTCGATCGCCTGCGGGACCGCAGCCATCGATCCGGAACACTGCCGCATGTTGAAGGACGAGGGCGTGCGTTTCTTCACCGAGCGATCGGACTGGCGCACGCTCGTGCAGGGGTTCACCGGAGTCGTTGAGTCCTATCGCAACCTCGGCTTCACCTTCGGATCGCGGCGATGACTGAGGTTCGGCGCGTGGTCGGCAAACGCAACTCTCCCGAGCGGGTCGTGGAGACGGATCTGACCGTCGCGGGTGCCGGCTTGGCTGGTGTGGCCGCCGCCTTGAGCGCCGCTCGGCTCGGTATGCGCGTGGCACTGGTCACTGACCGCTCCGTTCTCGGCGGCAACGCAAGCAAGGAAGTGCGCCTCGACGCCAACGGGGCGACCTGGTTCGGGCTCTATCGCCGCGAATCGGGCATCATTGAGGAACTCCTGCTCGAGAATCTCCACCGCAACGCCCAGGCCAATATCGAGATCTGGGATATGCTGCTCCTGGACGCCGTCCGCCGAGAGAAACGCATTCAGGTCTTCTTCGACACGGCGGTTTTCGAAGCAACCAAACGCGGCCGGCGACTCCAATCGGTCTCCGGTTTCCAGACCACCACCGGCCGGAAGCTCGACTTCCGATCACCGTGGTTCGTGGACTCGACCGGCGACGGCACCGTCGGCTATCTGGCCGGGGCCAGCTTCATGCGAGGACGCGAGGATCGGCGACAATTCGGAGAATCCTCTGCTGCGACGAGGGCCGACAGGGCGACCATGGGCAACTCGCTGCTCATGTCGTTCCGCAGGACAGATCACAGGATCGACTTCCGACCGCCGAGCTTCGCCCATCCGATCGCGACCATATGCAAGATGATCGAACGGAGCCAATTACGGTTACACGACGTTCAGCAATACGATCGCTGGGCGGTGGCGTTCTGGTGGATCGAGTATGGCGGCCTTCTTGACACCATCGCCGATGCCGAGGAGATCCGGGTAGAGCTCGAACGGATCGCCTGGGGCGTGTACGACTACATCAAGAACAGCGGTTGCGTCAAAGACGTTGAGAACCTCGATCTGGCCTGGATGCAAAGCTGTCCCGGCAAACGCGAGTCGCGGCGATTCATCGGCGGCCACGTCCTCACCGAGAATGACATCCTCAACGGTACTCGATTCCGCGACGCAGTCGCCTACGGCGGCTGGCCGATGGACGATCATCCACCGGAGGGCTTCTGGGGCGATCGCAGCTCCATCTCACGCCCCGTGAATCCTTACGACATTCCGCTTCGTTCGCTCTACGCGAGAGATCTCGACAACCTCTTCCTGGCGGGACGCGACATCAGCGTCAGCCATCTCGCCTTCTCCTCGACACGAGTCATGGCGACGTGCGCCCAGATGGGCCAGGCGGTCGGTACGGCCGCGTTTCTCTGCCGGAAGTGGCGATGCCCGCCGCGGCGGATGGCATTGGAGGAGGCTAGGATCGCCGAGCTGCAGGACTCGTTGATTCGCAATGATGCCACCATTCTGGACACTCCTTACGACATCCGGAAGAACAAGGCCCGCCTCGCGACGATCACTGCCTCGTCAACGTTCGGCCTCCAGAACACACGAACGCTTCGCCGTGCGCCGCTCGCGGATGACGCATATTTCCTCTGCTACGTCAAGGAAGGCATGCAGCGTATCCTGTTCAAGGCCGATGCCCGCCGAGACGCGAACTGCCGCATTGAGATCTATCAGTCGCCGCCGATCGCGTACGCTCCCGGCGAGCTGATCGATACCCAGACAGTCCCGCTCCCGGCTGGCCGAAACCGATGGTTTGCCGTCTCGCTGAAGAGCGTGCGATCAGACGGGCCGGTCTTCATCAGACTGCGCCGCAATCCGAATCTCGACTTGCACTATGGCGGCAGCCCGTTCACGCTATTCACCGCGGTCGATCGAAAGGAGGGCAGTTTCGACGATGTTCGGCATACCAAGTACACGCAAGCGGCGGACAATCTATGCTTCAGAACTGATCCTCCCGTTTGTGTTCACGCTGCGTCACAAGTGATCAACGGCCACACCCGTCCAGCCCTTCGACCGAACAGTTGGATCAGCCAGCCCGGCGAGGCGATTGCCTGGCTCGCACTCAGTTGGCCTGTCCCCACCACGATCCGCCGCGTCGATCTCTTCTTCAATCCCGATTTCAACGGGAGAATCAACAACTCCAGCCGCAACCCCATTCCTTTGAGGTCGACGCTGGTCAGAGACTACACGATTCGATGTCGCCAGCCGCGCGGATGGAACACTCTTTGCCGGGTACGAGACAACTACCAGCGATGGAACCGCCATGAATTGCCAAAGACCATCGAAACGACCGACGTGCGGATCGAGTTCGAGGCCACTTGGGGTGTCGACTACTCCGAGGTGTTTGAGGCGATTGTCTACTGAAGCTGCATGGATTCTGGTGGCGAGCGAGACGCTCGTCGATGGAATGCCTGCGTAGGATGGCATTCCCATTCACAGGTATCTCAAGTGGTCAGCTGGAGAGGATCGGCCTCTTCGTCGATCGGAGATCGAGCTCCCGCATCGTACAACTAACTTCGGAGAGCAGACTGCTCTCCACAACTCGTTCTCGGTGCTTCCCGGTTCCCCGTCACGCCGGATGACCAGGAATCTACCGCAGACGTGTATCCAACAGACAGCAAAGAGGATGCGCCTCAGCGAGCGCTTCCTCCGGACGGTGTGCTCTCGGTGCGACGACGGTTGCGGCCCAGCGGGGCGTTGGGTGTTCCCGGCGGTTTGTGCACACTCGCCCCCCTCTCCTCAAGCCATAACGCCCCGTCGCACAGACAGTTACGTTCCGGTCAACAGTATACGGAGAGGGCGGGATTCGAACCCGCGGTACAGACAAGCCGTACACAGCCTTTCCAAGGCTGCTCCTTCAGCCGCTCGGACACCTCTCCAGCACGCCGAACCCTCCGGGGCTACCGCCCTCTCGGGGCACACCACGGCGCCGCCTATCTATCGGCTGGTTCGCATCCTACACCAGAATGCGGCCGTGCGGCAAGAGGCCGGGGACTATCAGGCTGGCCGCGCTTTGGAGTACACTAGCAGCGCCCTGGCGCCAGAGGGAGATCAGCGGTCCGTGGCCATGTCGTGGCCGGGATATCGGACCAACCTCGGCCGGTGGCTCAATCCGTTTCAGTGAGATCATCTGATGATTGGCGTTGTTTGCGATCCGCGGCGGAAATCGGGCGTGGCAATCTTGATCGTCTCTGCCGTTCTGGTGGGTTCGGCGTATGCCGAGGTAAGGCCAGAACGGCTCCGATGCGAGTATGCCGACAATCCGCTGGGCGTCGACGTGTGTCGGCCACGACTCAGTTGGGTCCTGAAATCGGACGAACGCGGGCAGGTTCAGACCGCCTACCAAGTCCTCGTGGCGTCGACCGAAGAGGTTCTCCAGTCCGACCAAGGCGATCTGTGGGACACGGGCAAGGTCGCCGCGAACGACACCCTGAACGTGGTCTACGCGGGCAAGCCGCTTCAGTCCGGCCAGCGTGTGTTCTGGAAGGTCCGGGCCTGGGACAGAGACGACAAGCCCTCCGCCTACAGCGGTTCCACCTGGTGGGAAGCCGCCCTGTTCGATGCCAAGGACTGGACCGGCACGTGGATCGCCCGTGGCGGTCCGGCCCCCGAGAAGCCCGAGGATTTTTACCAGGATGATCCCGCCCCGCTGTTTCGTAAGACCTTTCTGGTGGACAAGCCGGTCCGGACTGCCCGAGCCTATGTGACCGGGCTGGGCTACTACGAGCTCCACCTCAACGGCAGGAAAGTGGACGACCGCGTGCTGGACCCAGGATGGACCACCTACTCGAAGCGGGTCCTTTATTCCGTGTACGATGTGACCGAACAGCTCAAGCAGGGGCCGAACGCGGTCGGTATCATCGTCGGCAACGGCTGGTATAACCCCCTGCCCATGAAGATGTGGGCAACCTACAATCTCCGTGACTTCCTCACCATCGGACGCCCGCGAACGCTCCTCCAGCTCAACATCGACTTTGCCGACGGCTCGAGGCAGTCGGTCGTGACCGACGCCAGCTGGAAGGTCGGCGACAGTCCGATCCTGAGGAACAGCGTGTACCTGGGCGAAGTGTACGATGCCCGAAGAGAGACACCCGGCTGGGATCGACCCGACTGCGATGACCGCAGCTGGCCCTCGGCGATCGTAGCTCCCGAGCCGCTCGGCGGCCTCCACGTCCAGTCCCAACCCCCCATCCGTGTGACCCGCACACTCAAGCCGGTCAAGCTGACTGAGCCGAGGCCGGGCGTGTTCATCTTTGACATGGGCCAGAACTTCGCGGGCTGGGTCCGCCTGCGAGTCAAAGGCGAAGCCGGCGACCGGGTCGTCCTTCGATACGGCGAGCTTCTCTACCCGGATGGCACGCTCAACTTCATGACCTCCGTGGCCGGCCAGATCAAGACCGCCAAACCTCCGGCCACCACAGCCGGAGAATCATCACCCTCCACCAAGATTGTCAGCATGGGCGGTCCGGGAGCGCCCGACATCGCCTGGCAGCGCGAAACATACATTCTCAAGGGAGGCGCGGAGGAAGTCTATACGCCCCGATTCACCTTTCACGGCTTCCGCTACGTCGAGGTCACCGGATACCCGGGTCGACCCGGACCAGACGCCGTCGAGGGCCTGCGGCTTAACTCGGCCGTCGCCCAGGTCGGCTCCTTTTCCTGCTCCAACGAGATGCTCAACCAGATCCAGCAGATGATCGAGTGGACCCAGCTGAGCAACCTGTTCAGCGTGCAATCCGACTGCCCGCACCGCGAGAAGTTCGGCTACGGCGGCGACGTCATCGCATGCAGCGAAGCGGGCATGTTCAACTTCGACATGGCCCGCTTCTACGCCAAAACGATTCGCGACCAGGCGGACGCCGTTCGCCCGAACGGCGGCATGACGGAGACCGCCCCCTTCGTGGGAATCGATGCGGACAGCGCCGGCTACGGCAACGGGGTCGGCCCGATCGGCTGGGGCAGCGTGCTCCCCATCCTGCAAGCTCAGCTCTACCAGTACTACGGCGACCGGCGGCTGATGCAGAGACACTATGCCCTGACCAAGCGATGGATCGAGTTCCTGGAGCAGCGAGCCAAGGACCACATCCACACCCAGTGCCTCGGCGACCACGAGTGTCTGGAGCCTAAGAGTGTCCCTTTGACCAGTACCGCGTTCTACTACGCCAACGTGCGGTCCTTCGCCAGGATCGCTCGCGAGCTTGGGCAGATCGAGGACGCCTCCCGATTCGAACTCCAGGCCGAGGGCATCCGCAATGCATTCAATGCCCGCTTCCTGAAGCCGGACACCGGAGTCTACGACAGCGGCACCCAGGCATGCCAGTCGTTCGCCCTCTACTGGGGCCTGGTCCCGCCGGAAGCCCGGGCCGCAGTGCTCGGCATCCTGGCCGACAACATCACCACCAAGAACAAGGGCCATCTCGCCACGGGCATCTTCGGAACCAAGTACATGCTCAACGCCCTGACCGATCTGGGCCGAGCCGATCTGGCCTACACCATGGTGAACCAGAAGACCTTCCCCGGCTGGGGCCACATGCTGCAAAACGGGGCAACCACACTGTGGGAGCACTGGGAGTTCAGCGACAATGTGTTCTCCCACAACCATCCCATGTTCGGTTCGGTTGGCGAGTGGTTCTTCAAAGCCCTGGCGGGCATCAACCCGGACCCGGCCGCCGTCGGCTTCGATCGCATCATCATTCGCCCACAGGTGGTGGCCGATCTCACCTGGGTCAAGGGGACCTACGACTCGGTCCGCGGGCCGATCGGCTGCCAGTGGCGAATCGATCGAGACACCCTGCTGGTCGACGTGACCGTGCCCGCCAACACCAAGGCCACCGTCTACCTGCCTGCCCGCGAACTCAAGGCGGTGAGCGAAGCAGGGCAACCGCTGAGCCAGGCGGTTGACGTCACCGTCCTGCCCGATGCCGCCGAAAAGTCGGTGGTCTGCAAAATCGGATCGGGCGACTACGCGTTTGCGGTCGCGGGCTTCGCCAGACCAGGCAAGTAGACGTCGTACCGGATGGTCTTCCCGCGGTACACAATGTCCGGCTTTTCGCCAAGCGGGGGCACACGCAGCCACCGCTTCACCACCACGCGCAGCCGTGCCGCCTGCATGGCGACCCGAACGAGCCCACCGGCATCGGGATCGTCGCCGACCACCATCCGGCAGATGCGCATCTCCTTCTTGGCCAACGCCGATTTCCCGCTCGGCGGGAACATCGGATCGATGTACACCACGTCTGGCCGCTGATCCTCGGCCAGCCGCGCCAGCTCGCTCCGAGCGTCTCCCTCCACCAGCCGCAATCGCCCTCGAAAAGCCCGGCCCACCTCGGCGTCGGATCCGGCGCGATCCAGCCCGTCAGCCAGCAAGGCGAACAACACCGGTGACCGTTCCACTGCCGTGACGCTGCAACCCAGCGATGCCATGACCCGCGAATCGCGTCCCAATCCGGCAGTCGCGTCCACGATGATCAGCGGCTTGCCCTTGAAGCCGATCGCTCGGGCAATGAGGCGGTCGGCCAAGCCGACGTCCTGGCGCCCACGAACCGGATGACCTGAAACCAAGTCGACAAAGATCGGCCGGCTCCTGCAGACCCCACCTTCCCGGAGCTCCAACCGCTCACCAGTCACGGCGAGAACCAGCAGGCGTGCGGCAACCGGCAATGCCGCCAACGGGAGCTGCAGCCGACCGGCCAGCACCGCGGCCCGGGCGCGCAAGGCCGGCGTCTCCGGATCCGGACAGACAACAACGGAACTCGTCAATTCGCCGGACATGGTGGAGCATGATCTCGAGGGAAATCCGCCGGGACGCTGGTCGGGGCACGGAGCATGCCGCCAGCAACAGCGGGTGTTGCTGATCTACCTCGACCGGCATGGACGGGGCGCCACCGCCGGTCCGGGTCGGCTCGACCAGCCACCCTACCTGCGCCTGTCGATGGGCTGATAGTCACGCAACCTGGCCCCGATGTACAACTGCCGCGGTCGGTGAATCTTCTGCGACGGCTGGAGATGGGCTTCCCGCCAGTGGGCGATCCAGCCGGGCAGGCGGCCGATGGCGAACATGACCGGAAACATGTCCGTGGGAATCCCGATGGCTTTCATGATGATCCCGCTGTAGAAGTCGACGTTGGGATACAGCTTGCGGTCGATGAAGTAGGAGTCCTTGAGAGCGACCTCCTCCAGTTTCATCGCGACGTCGAGCATCCGGTCGTGAATGCCGAGCTTGTTGAGCATCCTGTCGCAGGCCACCTTGAGAATCTTGGCCCGCGGATCGTAGTTCTTGTACACGCGGTGGCCGAAGCCCATCAGACGGATCTTCGAGTTCCTGTCCTTGACCCGGGCGATAAACGCCTCGGGAGTCTCCCCACCGGCGATGATCCGGTCGAGCATGTCGATCACCGCCTGATTGGCTCCTCCGTGCAGCGGGCCCCACAAAGCGCAGACGCCCGACGCCACCGAGGCATACAGATTCGCCTGGCTTGACCCGACCATGCGAACCGTCGAGGTCGAGCAGTTCTGCTCATGGTCGGCGTGGAGAATCAGGATCTGGCGCAGGGCACTGACCACCTCCGGCAGTGGCTGGTGCGGGTGGTTCGGCTTGCTGAACATCATGTGCAGAAAGTTGGGCACATACTGGAGGTCGTACCTCGGGTAAATCATTGGCTGGCCCAGCGACTTCTTGTAGCTGGCCGCCGCTACCGTGCGGATCTTGCTCATGAGGCGGGCCGCGGCGTCGATGAACCGGCTGTCGTCTTCCGGCTCGAGGAGATCCGGCTCATAGGCCCCCAGGGCGTTGATCATGGCCGAGAGAATGGCCATGGGGTGGGCATTGGGCGGAAAACCCTCGAACTGATGACGCATGTCCTCGTGAATGAACTCATGCTCGCACAGCAGGCGGCGAAAATCGGCGAGTTGCGGGCCGGTCGGCAGTTCTCCAAAGATCAGAAGATAGGACGACTCCACAAACGTGGACTGCTCAGCGAGCTGCTCGATCGGGTAGCCGCGATATCGGAGGACGCCCTTGTCGCCGTCGATGAACGTGATCGCACTCTCGCACGAGCCGGTATTGCCGTACCCGTCGTCGAGGGTGATGGCTCCGGTCGTGGCCCTGAGGCTGGTGATGTCGATCGCCATCTCGCCCTCGGTCCCGGTTTTGACCGGCAGCTCATAGGTCTTGCCGCCGACGGTCAGAACTGCCCTGTCGTTTGTCACCTCAGTGCTCATCGTCTTGGTTCCCGCCTTGGGCAGAGGTCCTGGCCACTTCATCAAGGTACGCCTGGAACTCGCCTATCTTGTAGGAGATGAAGCAGAATGCGTGGTGGAGGGCCAACCACTCCACATCCGCCGGATCGCCCTCGGCGTCCTTGCGGAACTCGTTCAACTTGGCCAACAGCACCTCAGCTTTCATGGGCACTCCTCACCCGATGCCGGACCACTCTCGCCGGAGCCGGAGCGTGCCCGACGGCGGCCTCATACAGAACATGGGGCGCAACCAGGCCCGCCCGGGCCATCTGGCGCAACTGCCGGCGCTGAGCCTTGGTGTAAGCCAAGGCGGCGTTCCCGTTGGGGTCCTCGTGGAGCACCTCGGAGTCTCGCGGCCGGGCCACCACGTCACGCATCCGTTCCAGACACTCTGCCCGATAGCGGTTGAGCATCGACTCGGATAGCCGCCAGCGAGACAGGTTATACCATCGATCCAGTGTCTTCCGCCACACCTTCTGTCCCAGGAAGTGGTTCAGCCGGTAGAACACCCGCCAGTTGGCCGTGAACGGCAGGAACGTGTTCTTGAACTGGGCCTGCAGGCAGGCTTCGTGTTCGTCGAAAACCTCCCGGAGCAGACGCCGCAGCTCCTCCCAATAACGCGGTGCGACCATGGAATCGGCTCTCATCTCCCAGTACAGATGTCCGAGAGACAGCGTCGTCCGGGTCATGGTCATCTGCCGGGGCAGGAACTTGTTGTGCGACACCGTGTCAGCGGCCAGATGCGAGAGATACCCCAGGGCAAAGGCCCGACCTTGGTGGTTGCGGGCCTCGGCCAGGATGGCCAAGCCGGTCCCCCAGTGATGGCAGAACTGACGCACCCGGCTCCATTTCTTGGCCAGGACCACGTCCGCGGCGATGTTCCCGAAAAGGTAATCGCGCCGGTGCCGAATGAGAATGGCGGCAGTTGCGGCCGGAAGCAGCTGCAGTTGCCCCAGGAGATCGCTCGCCAGGTTGACGTGCATGGCCGCCCCCCAGGCCATCGCCGATCCGGGCAGGCCAAGCACCGCCAGGACGGCAAGAATCGCCACTGTTCTCCGGTTCACGTAGCCACAACTCCAGTTCGGCCGGGCATTCGCCGGTGCCCTATCATAGCCCAAGGAGATGTCCGAAACCAAGACGCTTCGGCCCGCCCCGGGATCACCCGTTGACAAGCCCAAACACAACGGGTCTAATGGCTTACAGGTGCGGATTTTGCGGACATGTCGGGAGTCGGTTCGATGCCAGAGGTAGAGGCTAGCCTCACGATACGCAAGCAGGACAGCATCAGCGTCGTCGAATTCGAGGACCGCAAGATTCTCGAGGAGGTCGTGATCGGCCAGATCCTCGAGAAACTCGCTGGCCTGGTGGCGGCAGAACCAGTTCCCAAGGTGCTGCTGAGCTTTCGGAAGGTCGAGCACATGTCGAGCGCCGCTCTCGGCGTGCTGATCACCGTCAACAAGCAGATTGCCGAACGACACGGTCAGCTGGTCCTAGCCAATATCCACCCCCAGATCTACGAGGTGTTCAAGATTACCAGGCTGAACCGGCTCTTTAATATCCAGAGCACCACCGACGCGGCAGTGAGAGCCTTCGTCTGATACGCCATGGCCTTCAACCCGCAGTCATTAGCCCGCCAGGTGGTCATCTGCAGCGACCTGCACGCCGCTCGTGACGTCGAAGAAGAGGTCCTTCGCGTCACGCGGGCGCTGGGCTATAGCCACGAATGCAGTTTCGCGATCCGACTGGCCCTTGAGGAAGCGATCGTCAACGCCCACAAGCACGGCCACCGGGGCGACACCACCAAGCGGATCACGATCAGTTACGACATCGACAGCCAACGGGCGGTCGTGCGCGTTCGCGACGAGGGGCCGGGCTTCGATCCCGCCGCAGTGCCCGATCCCACCAACCCCGATCGGATCGCCCTGCCTTGTGGACGGGGCATCATGCTCATGCGGGCGTATCTGGATGCCGTGACCTTCAATGACCGGGGCAACGAGGTCCAACTCGTCAAGGAGAACCGCTGATGGATTCGTCGTCCGCTGATTTCTTTCACGTTGAAGTCGAGGAACGAGGCACGGCCATCGTGGCCAAGCTGATCGGATCGGCGGGCATGCTGGTCTCGACCGACCTGGAGGATGCCCTGCTCGAACTGGTGGGCCGCCAGCCTCCGCTTCTCGTCCTTGATCTCTCCGCCCTGGAGTTCATCAGCTCGGTCGGGCTCGGAGGCATCGTGGCCGCCCACCTCCGCTCCCGCCATCACGGAGGGACCATCCATCTGGTCTCGCCCACGCCTGACATCCACGACTTGCTCGCCACCACCCGACTCACCAGCATCTTTCCGGTCTTCGAGACCATCGAGCAGGCCTTGGCGGGTAAAAACAACTGACGCCACCCGCGTACCCAGACCCGCCCGCGAGAGCAGGGAAAACGAGTCGCCCCGTGCCGCCATCCGGCAGCCCAGACTCGTACCCCATCCTCCCGCACTCAGAAATCAAGCCATCACGGCCTAAGTTCATTATGACTTGAACGCCCGCCGCCCCCCAACCCCCGCGTCGATTACCCTTAGCCCGCTCGGCCCGAGCAGCATTGAGCCAGGAAGCGCCAGGCCGTATAAGAACGCGATCCCACGTGTCCTTCGAAGGATGGCATGCAGAGGACACAGGGTACTTCGACCTTGAGGCCTGTGCAACGTACTCGGCCGCCGGTTCGGACCGACGGCTGGAAAGGACGGTCAATCTCGTGTTCGGGTTTCCCGCGTTCCGCTGTGATGGGCGCCTTCTGCGATGACTTCGCGAGAACGATTGTTGACGGTCCTGAAAGGCGGCATACCCGATCGTGTGCCCGTCACCCTCTACGAACACACGCCCTACAACGATGAGTGGGCCAACCGGGAACCGAGTTACGCCCCGCTTCTCGAACTGGAGGCCCAATACGGGGACAGCTTCGTACGCGGACCGATCGACGCCCCCGTGCTGCTCGGCGATCCCAATGCGGTCTATGGCCAAGAACAGAAACACGAAGGCGGAAGCGTCCTTCGGAGCATCGAGATCGAAACCGCCAAGGGCAAGCTTCGGGCCGTGTCCCGATGCCACCCCGGCCAGATGACCTTCTGGCAGATCGAACCGCTCATCAAGAGCGACGAGGACATCGAGCGGGTCCTGTCCCTGCCCGATCCGCCCACCCAAGTCAACGCCCAGGCGTTAAGGAGTCTCGAGGCCCGAGTCGGCGACCACGGAATCCTGTGCTTCAGCCTGGGCGACGCCGTCGGCCATGTCGTCGGCCTGTTCGACTTCGAAGACTTCGTGATGCGATGCTACACCGACGACGGTCCGATTCGGGCCCTGCTGGACAAGGCCCAGGAGCAGGTTCTGCGAGCGACTCGAGCGATCGGAGGTGCGGTCAAGAACGCAGTCTTCCGCCTTTGGGGACCTGAGTACTGCGGGGCTCCGCTGATGAACCCGACCGTCTACTTCCCGCGATACGTGGTGGAACGCGACCAAGCCGCCACGCGAGCCATTCACGAAACCGGCAACTTTAGCGTCATCCACTGCCACGGGCGGCTGCGCGACATCCTCGACATGATTGCGGACATCGGGGCTGACGCCCTGGAACCGATCGAAATCCTACCCCTGGCCACGGCCGACGTCACCCTGGCCGAGGTCAAGAAGCGGATCGGCCAGCACATGTCCGTCATGGGTGCGATGCAGGCGGTGAAGCTCGAGAAGGACAGCCCCGCACAGATCCGCCAGCAAGTACGCCACGCCATCGAAGCCGGCAAGCCAGGCGGACGGTTCGTGGTCCTGCCAACGGCCGCCCCCTTCATGGTCCCCCTCCCACCGCAGGTGCTAGCCAACTATGAGGCCATGTTCAAGGCGGTTCACGAGTTCGGTACGTACCCATGACCGGCAGGCGAACCTCGCCCCTGCCCGTCCCCCCCCAGGGCCAGCGCGCATAGATAGGTAAGCTGGGAGGTCTGGCGCGATCGATTGGCATCGTGTATACCTTTCGCAAGTATGCCGTATGGAGCGGCGAGAGTCTCTTGCGAAAGGAGTCTGCCGATGG
>JAGNEZ010000083.1:0-3232 GCA_018003015.1 Phycisphaerae bacterium
CGAACCGATTTCGGCGCGTCTTGGTGCGCTGGGAGAAAAAAGCCGAGAACTACGTTGCCATGGTCCATCTGTGTTTCGCCTGCATCGCCTTTCACAGATCCGGACTGTTATTGGGATAGGCTCTTAACTATGTAACTACCAGGACACCTATCCCATATCCAGCACCCGGATTCGCCACGAATTCATGATGTACGTAATCGTCTCTAATCTCCCTCCAAAACTTGTGCACTTCGCCACCGCTACCAGAAGGATGGGGGACAACATCATGAAACGCAATGAGCCCCCCCCTCCGAACGAGCGGAGAATATGCCTCGAAGTCAACACGTGCGCCGGCATATGTGTGATCGCCATCGATGAAAAGAAAGTCAAGCGAGTCTCCCTCAAGCCTAGCGGCGACCTCCGCCACAGTCTCCTTTAAATGAGAATTCGCACGCAGCAGGTGAAGCTGCTGTCCAGGTTTGGCAAAAGAACGCATGACGGGCACCTTCCACCTCGGATAGCCTCCGCCGAACGCTCCACGCGGCAAGTCCACGCTCATGATCCAAGCGTTATCCGGCAGTGTCCGGCAGAACAGGAACAACGTACCGCCGTTAGCTGTGCCAATCTCAAGCATCCTCCTCGTTTGCTCACGCGCCAACATTCGCAACAAGTGTATGATCTCTTCGGGAACCTGCATTGGATTCATGATGCCCCAGGCCTGCTCCTTTGCGAACTTCACGAGCCTAACCGGGTCATCGCTGCCACCAAGCGAGGCCAGATTGCGTATTGTCCGATCCCGCCCCAATCGCTGGAGGGGCCGCCAGTCAACAAACCCGTGCAAACACCGGGCAACGCGAACCAGCCATCGGTGTTTATGCTGTCGTTCCCATTCCCTCACAGCCGCCTTTAACCTGCCTGTCACGAAACTCAATCGTAGTACTCCCCGAGAATTCTCGGTCGCCCTCGCCTCACTCCGCTTCACATAATCAGACAATGATACTGGCCTAGATCTCCGTCTTTAAAAAGCCACTTTTGCCCTGTTCAGGTGTCACCGCGTGACCGCTATCGCGCGGGTGCCCGTGGTAACATGTGGTTCAGACAACTCCTCCTGAACAGCTGCTGCTCCGGAAAGCAAACCGAACCTCTTTCATAGCGGCATTCCACATTTCCTCCTGCCTCGAACGGTTGGAGCCGACCGTGATAGTGTCGTCCCGACAGTCTAGCTCTGCATCATCGCACTACTCACGCTGCTTTACGAATACCATCAAGGCGTTCTAGATGTCTTTCTCACGCGCGTTGGCGCGAGGAGCATTGGGCCACCCAGGCACAGCACAGAGCGGACTATCCAGCTCAACGACCACACGCCACGCATCCAACAGCATGTGTCGCCACAACTTGACTCTAGGCGGTCAATATGATATGCAGTCGAGAAACGAGACTCCCCGAGGCGGAGCCGTGCTATAGCGTGTCAACGTGTCCGGGCTAACAACACAATTGGAAAATACGACGTTTCTGGCGCTTAGCTGATCCCGATTCGTTATGTCCGTACGCAGCCACCATCTCTGACCTCGCACTGATACTCGTCGGAAAAGCAGATGGTCGAGACGCCCCTGAAGCTGCGCAGCCAGATCCAGGCCATCAAGGCCAATATCGAATTCAATGTCAACGAAGGCGCTGTTTGACATTGCCGGAACCTCGGTGTCAATCTTGGGTTGACAGACTAGGAAGGCCTGTACGTTTGTCGCAGTCGCTTGCACCTTATACGCAATCAGATTGTCCCAAACCTGGTAATACTGGAAGAGATCCGAGTGGAAAGCCCAACCATCAATGTTGTTGAAGTCAACTACACTGCAATTGACGACCATCTGGCAATTAGTGAACGCATCTCCACAGATTCTGCGCATTGCACAGTTGCGATCGATCTGGGCCCACATAAAGCCATTAATCGTGTCTTCCACCTCGCTATCGGTTACCCAGTACTTGGTTTGATAATGAATGATGAACTGGAAATTGGAGTATCGCGCAGCCCAGCCGTTGCTGTCAAACCACCTAGCACCATCGAACCACATGTCTCCCGCGTTCCTAAGATGGACTACGTTGGCGACATCCAGAGACAGATGCTGCCAATGTATGCGCCTTAGTGGCAGGCTAAGGCCATCGTTCGTTGTCGTCCTCTCCGCCAGTCCTATGATGATTGAGCGATAGTCAAGGCTGGGAGCACCCCGAACTAGGACCCAGCGCTGACTGTTAAGGGCCGGCCCAGCACTAGAGGGGTTTAGCGCATAGACACCTGATTCCGTTAGGGTGATTGTTCCCCCAGCATTCACTTTCCTCATCGCTTCCATGAGCGTCGCCACCGGTTGCCCGGCGGAGCCATCATTGGCGTCAGATCCCATAGACGGTGAGACAAATACCTCGGGTGATGAGAGGCCTGAGCTGGCATTTGTGAATAGAGCTAGCGACTCCAGCCCCCTCGGCACTCCCAGCTTCGGCCACGCAATCGCCCTCACCTCGATCGGCCCATCCGCAAAGTCAGAGGCCCGCAGCGTCGCCCAGTACTCGACCACCCCGTCGCTCTGCACACCGATACCCGAGTGGTTGGCCACCTGCGTATTGAGGCTCATCGTAGAAACCGCCAGCCACGGGCCGCCATTGACACTGAACTCCACCCGGTCAATGTCGTTCATGTGGAACGCCACCACGCCGACGTTGAAGTCCCCGTCGAACGTTTGGTACGGGACTACGTCCCACCGGGCGATCGCCTTGGCATCCCAGCCGGCCGGTCGGGCCGACTCAGCCAGGCTCGTGTCGTACCCCACCGGGCCGGGCTCTGCGCTGGCACCCGTCCAGCCAGTACCCGGAATCAGAATCCGGGAATTGCCCGGGTTGCTCGTCACCGCGAAACTGGCCGTGGCCGTAACGCTACTTGTGCATCCACTCTTGAAGCCCTTAGCCTTGACCGTGGCGCTGGCGTTGAGCGTGAACGCGGTCGCGTAGGCGGTCGAACTGGTCGTCGGGTCGCTCCCGTCGATCGTGTAGCGGATCGTGGCACCCGGGGTGTCACAAGCCATGCACACCTTGGCCGGCCCGAAGTAACTGCCGCCGTTCGGGGTGATCGTCGGCGTGGCCACGGTCACCGCCGCCGCGGTCACCGTGAAGCTGGCCGACGCCAAACCACTGTCCGTGCAGCCACTCTTGAACCCCTTCGCCTTCACCGTGGCACTCGAAGTCAGCGTGACGGGCCCGGTGTAGA
>JAGNEZ010000083.1:3332-22605 GCA_018003015.1 Phycisphaerae bacterium
TCGTCGAACTGGCCGTCGGGTCGCTGCCGGTCGTCGTATACCGGATCGTCGCCCCGGCCGTGGAACAGGCCAGCGCCACGGAGACAGAATCCGTATGACTCCCTCCGTTCGGGCTGATCGTCGGCGTTGCAACCGTCACCGGCGAGGGCGTCACCGTGAAGCTGGCCGACGCCAATGCACTGTCCGTGCAGCCACTCTTGAACCCCTTCGCCTTCACCGTGGCACTCGAAGTCAGCGTGACGGGCCCGGTGTAGATCGTCGAACTGGCCGTCGGGTCGCTGCCGGTCGTCGTATACCGGATCGTCGCCCCGGCCGTGGAACAGGCCAGCGCCACGGAGACAGAATCCGTATGACTCCCTCCGTTCGGGCTGATCGTCGGCGTCGCAACCGTCACCGGCGAGGGCGTCACCGTGAAGCTGGCCGACGCCAATGCACTGTCCGTGCAGCCACTCTTGAACGCCTTCGCCTTCACCGTGGCACTCGAAGTCAGCGTGACGGGCCCGGTGTAGATCGTCGAACTGGCTGTCGGGTCGCTGCCGGTCGTCGTATACCGGATCGTCGCCCCGGCCGTGGAACAGGCCAGCGCCACGGAGACAGAATCCGTATGACTCCCTCCGTTCGGGCTGATCGTCGGCGTCGCAACCGTCACCGGCGAGGGCGTCACCGTGAAGCTGGCCGACGCCAATGCACTGTCCGTGCAGCCACTCTTGAACGCCTTCGCCTTCACCCTGGCACTCGAAGTCAGCGTGACGGGCCCGGTGTAGATCGTCGAGCTGCCGGTCGGGTCGCTGCCGGTCGTCGTATACCGGATCGTCGCCCCGGCCGTGGAACAGGCCAGCGCCACGGAGACAGAATCCGTATGACTCCCTCCGTTCGGACTGATCGTCGGCGTTGCAACGGTGGTCGCGACAGCGTCTACCGTCACATACGCCATCCGCGTGTCGTTGCCAAAGCCGTTTGTCACGTTCGTCAAGGTTACCGTGCCGGTGTGACTTCCGGCCGCCAGCTTGCCGGCCTCGACCTGGTCGACCGACACGCTTAGCTGGGCGGGAATGAAGCCTCCCGGATCCAGGAAGCCGCTCGTCGAAGAGAGCGTCAGCCAGGCCACGTTCGCGCTGGCCGACCATTCAATGGCGCTGCCGCCAGGATTGGTCAGCGTGTAAGTCGCCTGGGCCTTGTCCGCCGGTCCGAACGGACCGCCCTGATTGCCTGAGCATGCGATCACATCCGAGGGCGTAATCACGAGTCGGCCGGGTTCCACGGGAGTGTTGCCCGGCGTGGAACTCGTCGGCGGCGTCACCACGACTGATGTCGTCACCGCGTCGCTCGCAATCCTGCTGTCGGCATCGGTGGAGGCCGCAAAAACCCGCGCGGTCAGCTGGGCGGATTTGCGCAAGCTGATGGTGCCGCTGTAAAGTGCTGAGGCCTTGGTGGGAACTGAGCCATCCAGCGTGTACCGAATCTGAAAGTCCTGCGCAGGCTGGGACTCGCAGCTCATCGTTATCATCGCGGACGCGCCGTCCAGGGCCCTCACGACGTTGAGCTTCGGGGGCGGGAAACGCACAATCGTGGTCGTCTTCTCGCTGCAGGCGGTCTGCAGGACGCCGCCTGTAGTGGCCGCCACACAAACGGACACAAGGTAAACACCCGGTTTCGAGAACGAGTGACTGCGACTCAATTCCGGGCCCTCTTCCGTGCTACCATCACCGTACAACCAGGAGAAGACATCACCGGACTGCGTCTGTCCTTCAACAATCGTCGCGCTGTAGCTCACCGGCACCGAAGCATCGACCACGGCTTGGTCGGCCGAAATCGCGATGCTGACCACGTACGGCTGAACTGCCGGGCTCGTGTCCCTCACGAGGACCATCACGGCATCAGAGACGGATGCCGAGCCCGTCGTCAGCGTCAGCGTGAAGACGAGTTCGGTATCCTGGCTCACTTCCGGAGCGGTGAACTGGATCCTGTTGTCGCTGGTCGTCTGCCACGTGAGCGGTGGGCCAGAAAGCTGGGCCCAGCTGTAAACTGTCTCTGCTGTTCCGGTACTCTCCGAACCATCCAGCGTGACCGTGCTTCCCTCATCCATGACCAAGTCGGGGCCTGCGTCCGCACTCACGGTTACACTAGCAGGATCGATCGGCTCGTTACCGGACGGATCCTCGGGGCTCGGCTGCGTACTCGGATTCTGCGGATGGAAGCCGGCAACCTGGTCATCCTGCGCGGAAGGGTTGGGAATGCCACAAGTCTGGCCCAGGCAGCTCAGAAGACACAGACAGCCCAGGGCCAGCCTGGCCGGTCCGCATTCCGCCAATCGCCGGCGAGTGACCTTGCTCGTCCCCCTACGTCCGTATTGGTGGCCACTCCCATAAGCCCTCTTGTTGGATGTAGACCTAACACCCCTGCAGGCTCGCATGCGCGGACCTCCCATCTTGCCGAAAGCACCTAGCTCAACAGAATGGGAGGCTAAGATAAAAAATCAGCTAAGGCAAACCGCAGTCTGTCTCTTGGTGGATGGCAAGGTGGGCAGCTCTACCGGTCCTTCCGCAGCTCCCATTATGTCATCCACTATCGGACGATCATCTTTCAGAAGGAAGCGGGGCATTCACCCGAAAGTCCGAGCACGTGAACGCCTGTGTTGATGTGGCGCCAGCCTTCGTGCTTCCTTCCGCCGCCATCCTCGACATGGTTGACGTTAGCTTCTTCCTCCCACCTCACTCACCCACCTCCACCGATCCCCCTCCGTCACTTCCGCCTGGCACACCTTAGCACTCGCCAGCCCCTGCATCCGGAGACCCGCGCCCCTCTCGCAGCTGATGCCACGCCAGAACAGGGGCCCTCTCCCCTTTCCCTCCAGACAAGACGGCCTGTCCGAAGCGCGCGAACCTGAGGAGATGGACGACCAGATTATCGGTTGTTGGCGTGGACGTCAACCTTTGGCCGCGCCTTCCCCAGAACGCGGCAATATGCCCTCAATCATCGATCCCACCCCGGCCGCAAACCGCTTGATCAACTCCTCTGCCGGACCCGCGCCCTTGACATCCACCAGGGCCGCACTCACCTGGACCTGGGCCACGTAGATGCTCGGATCTCGCGACAGGTTCGGCAAACGCCACTTTGGACCCCAGAAATCAGTCCATTCCGTCGTGTACCGGCCGGCAACGATGTAGTAGTTCAGCACCACCATGGCCTCGCCGTTCGGATCGCTCAGTCCGACGCCCCCGCTACCCCCCCCTTTCCGGGTAAAGCGGTGCACAAGGCACTCCAGCTCCCGCCCGTCAGGCAGGAGCAAATGCTCCTTCCGGGTCTCCGCCGGCACCCAGCCGTGAGCCGGGTAACAGACCTGCGGGCGGTGTCCCAACATCTTGGCCGGCCGAACCGCGAACGCCAGATAGAAGTCCACCACATCCCGGGTCTCGGTATTCACATACCGTCGGTAGACCTGGGCATCATTTCCGGCCACCTCCAGCACCCGCTTGTCCATCGGGACGTCCGTGCCCTGCCACGGGCCAATCTGCATCGGAAACTCGGACAACGGCCTCTTCAGGGCCACCGGTGTCTCATCGGCAGCGATCAACAGCCGCTCTACCCACCGCTGTCCGAAACCGCCGGCCAGCAGGACCCCCAGGGCGACCACCACCGTTACCCGACTCAATCTCTTGGTTGTTCCTTTGTTCTCAGGCATTTAAAACGACCGCTCGGTTCTTGGCTGTCAGTAGTCTGTCGCCTCTGCTTTCGGCGTTTCAACATCCTCTTGCCGGCCGCTCATTCCAGATCTGACTGCCGACCACTGATCGCTGAGTGCTGATCACCCCGAAGCTGCCGGCTTCACTGATACCCACTTCATTCCCCACAACAGGCCGATCAACACCGCAAACGCAAACGGCATCATGGTCAGGCCCGCGAAATCATGGAAGAACTTCTCGCCCACCTCGCTGTTCACCGACTCGTACAGCACGGCGGTGACAATCAATCGAAGCGTGTTGGCCAGCACCGCGACCGGGATCGTAGCCAGGACCAGCACCGCCTTCTGCCACACTGGCCGGTGAATCACGAATGCCAGGGCCGCACCCACCATGATGAACGCGGTCAGCATCCGCAGCCCGCTGCACGCCTCGGCCACCGCGATCGTGTTACCGGCGCTCAGCGTGAGTACGTTGCCGTGTCGCTCGATCAGGTAGCCCAGCAACTCGAGCCCGAAGACCGCAGAGCTGGTCGCGAAACTCTGCATCGGCATCGCCAGCAGGTCATGGATCCGCCGGGGCAGCGGGGCCAGCAGCAGCATGAACGCGAACACCCAAATCAGCCGCCGCGTGATCGGATAGCCCACGGTGAAAAGGGTCAATCCGAAGAGCGCCAGGACGACCGAATACTGCTCGACTGAACCGTAACCCATCAGCACACCGGCCATCCGGGCCAGCTGCGAAACGGCCAGAACGGCCAATCCCCACCAACAAGCCTGCACCGGCAGCTTGGCGAGTTCCGCACGTTGCGACCAGATCACGTACAACGCCACCAGCGGCACGAGCTGACCCGCCGAGTAGTCTTGGTTGATCTGCCACTGGTTCCACAGGGCTGTCAGTGTCGGCCAGTAGCTCCAGACGAAACCCACCGCAAGTACGGCCACCATCGACCATCGGTTGACGTCCCGATTACCACCCACACCGACCACGGCCATTCCCCCACGGCTCTGGCCGCCTTGCCCGTGTCCATGAGGCGCCCCTCCGGAACGGTCCTGCCCCGCCGGAGCATATCCGCCGTGTTTACCGGTCGAACCGGGTCCAGTCTTCGCTGCGCGGGTGCTCATGGTAAAGTCATCAGCATTCGTCGATCGGCAGCCAGCGTTCGGCCGGGGCTTGCCCCTCTCTGCCTGTAATGGACATCAGGAAAAGGCCCGTCCTTCACAGCCCGAAGTTGCGCCGCTGAGTCCCAGGGGATTCTACCAGGAATTCCCATATCTGCAACAAGTGCCCGCAGCCGCCCGTCGTCGGACAGTTCCTCCTACCGTTCTCCCGCCTTATCCTCTCCGCTGCAGCTTCGCCAAACACTCGGCCAGCGCCTCGCGCCAGTCACGCGGCCGAATACCGAACTCCTGCTCCAGGCTATCGGTGCTCAAGACAGAGTACGCCGGCCGCCTCGCCGGGCGCGGAAAGTCGGCCGTCGTCGTCGGCAGCACCCGGCACCGCTTGCCACTCAAACGGACGATCTCGGCCGCAAACTCGAACCACGAGCACGCCCCGGCATTGCAGAAATGACCGGTTCGTGCCCCCACACCCCGCTGACTGCCAATCGCCGGGCGCTCTCCAATCTGCACCAGCGCCTGAGCCAGATCTGCCGCGTACGTCGGCCGCCCCACCTGATCGGTCACCACGCGCAGCTCGTCGCGCTCGCCGGCCAGTTTGAGAATCGTCTTGACGAAGTTCTTGCCTCCCGCGGCAAACAGCCAACTCGTTCGCACGATGGCGTAGTCCGTCAGGATCTCCCGGATCCCCCGTTCGCCTTCCGCCTTGGAACGTCCGTAAACACTCTGCGGATCGACGGGATCCTCCGGCAGGTAGGGCGAGTCCTTGCAGCCATCAAACACGTAGTCCGTGCTCACGTGCACCAGTCGCGCCCCCAGCCGTTGACAAGCCCGGGCGAGATTCGCCGGCCCCTCGGCGTTGACCGCCATGGCCATCGCCCGGTTGCTCTCGCAACCGTCCACATCCGTGTATGCGGCGGCATTGATCACCAGCCGCGGCCGCAACTCGTCCATCACTGCATCCACGCTGGCCGGCTCGGTGATGTCGATTTCCTCGATATCCAAGCCAACCACGCGGCACTCTGCCGATCTGATGCCCTCTTCATGGCGACCGCTGACCACTGACCGCTGATCGCTTCCCCGGCTCGCCGCCCTCATCAGTTCCTGCCCGAGCATTCCCTTCGCGCCGACGACACAAATGAGTGAAGAGCGTTGATTCAAGTCAACGGCTCCATCAGCCGTCGGTGCTTCGGTTTTGGACTCTCGATTTTGCACGCCTTACTGACCGCTGACAGCTAATTGCTGACCGCTATTCCCTCCCATACTGCCGCTCATAATACGCCCTATACTCGCCGCTCTTAATCCGCCGCCACCAGCTCTCGTGCTCGCGATACCAAGCGACGGTGTCGGCCAGCCCCTGCTCGAATGCGACCTGCGGGCGCCAGCCCAGCTCCCGGGCGATCTTTGACGCGTCAATGGCGTATCGGCGATCGTGGCCCGGCCGGTCACGGACGTACTCGATAGAGGAGTCGTCACGGCCCAGCAGCTCGAGCAGCCGACGGGTAATGGCGATGTTGGTCTGCTCGCTGTTGCCGCCGACGTTGTATACTTCGCCGGGCTTGCCCGATTCGATCACCCGCCGGATCGCCCGGCAATGGTCGGAAACGTGGATCCAGTCGCGCACGTTCATGCCGTCGCCGTAGACCGGCACCTTCTTGCCTTCCATCAGGTTGGTGATGAACAGCGGGATCAGCTTCTCCGGGAACTGGAAGGGCCCGTAGTTGTTTGAGCACCGGGTGATGACGACCGGCATGCCATACGTGTGGTGGTAGGAGAGCACCAGCAGATCGGCCGCCGCCTTCGAGGCGCTGTAAGGGCTGTTGGGATGCAACGGCGTCTGCTCGGTGAACAGGCCGGTCGGTCCGAGCGACCCGTAGACTTCGTCCGTCGAGACCTGAAGGTACAACTCCACCTGGTGGGCCCGAGCGGAGTCGAGCAGCACCTGAGTGCCCGCGACGTTGGTCCGAATGAACTCCTGGCAACCCATGATGCTCCGGTCGACGTGGCTCTCAGCCGCGAAATGCACCACCACGTCGATGCCGCCGGCCAGTACGCTCTCCACTGCCTTGGGGTCGCAGATGTCGCCCTTGACGAACTGGAGCCGGGGCTGCTTGAGCAGTCCCTCGAGGTTTTCCAGGTTGCCGGCGTAGGTCAGCTGATCGAAGGCAACCACCCGGACATCTGGGCACTCTTCGATCACCTGCCGGACGAAGTTCGTGCCAATGAACCCCGCGGCCCCCGTCACCAGGTAGTTCTTCATGCCAGGGCCCCCGCGGCAGTCAACTTCCCAGCACTTTCTTCAACTTCGTCGTCGGTCCGGTTCGCTCCCCCCTGGGCGACCAGGTTCGTCGCCTTCAGCAGGGAGTCGAACGTGCCCGCATCTGTCCACCAGCCGTCCAGGATCTCATAGGTCATCGTACCCTGGGCGATGTAAGCGTTGTTGACGTCGGTGATCTCCAGTTCGCCCCGCCCCGAGGGCTTGAGCGTCTTGATGATCTCAAACACCTGGGCATCGAACATGTAGATGCCGATCACCGCGTAGTTGCTCTTCGGGTTCGACGGCTTCTCCTCGATACTGACCACCGAGTTACCCTTGATCTCCGCCACCCCGAATCGCTCGGGGTCCTCTACTTGTTTGAGCAGGATCTTGGCCCCGCGCCGCTGGGTGAAGAAGTCCCCCACCGCCTTGCGAATGCTCTTCTCAATGATGTTGTCGCCCAGGACCACCACGATCTTGTCGCCGTCGGCAAAGTGTTCCGCCAGCCGCAGGGCATCGGCGATCCCGCCCTCTCCCTTCTGATAGGTGTAGTGAATGTCCTCCAGCCCGAAGTCCGACCCGTTACCCAGCAGCTTCAGGAAGTCGCCCGCGCTATCACCGCCGGTCACGACCATGATGTCCCGAATCCCGGCATTCACCAGGCACTCGATGGGATAGTGGATCATCGGCCTGTTGTAGACCGGCAGCAGGTGTTTGTTGGTCACCCGCGTGAGCGGCATCAATCGCGTGCCCAGTCCTCCGGCAAGGATAACGCCCTTCATGCTCAGCCGTCCTTTCTAGCCCAGTTGTAGGGGATGTCGTTGCGGTGTGGATCGACCCGATATTCGTCCGGCTCCTTGTAGTGGTAGACCTCGGTCACCGTGTTCACCACCACCGCCTCGGTCTCGCTGATGCACTTGAAGCCGTGGTAGACCATCGGCGGAATCTGCAGCAGGATGGGATTGTGCGGCCCCATGAAGAACTCGTTGACTTCACCGTGGGTCGGCGAGCCCTCGCGCGAGTCATAAAGCACGACTTTCATCATGCCCTTGACCACTACGAAGTGGTCCCACTGCTTGCGGTGGTAGTGCCATGCCTTGACCACGCCGGGGTAGGCAGAGGTCAGATAGACCTGCCCGAACCCCTTAAAGCACTCGTCGTCGCTGCGCAGCATCTCCATCAGCCGCCCGCGCTCGTCGCACATCACGCGCAGTTTCTTGACCGTCACGTCCTTGATCATCGGGGGTTCCTCATGGAGAAGCCATCGCCGGTCGATCATCAGCTGTCCGCGGAAAGCGATCGGCGTCCGGCGTTCGTCTCTCCTACTCCTGCTTTCTGATCGCTGACCGCTAACCGCTCACTGCCGACCGCTACTCAATGCACAATCACCGTCACCGTGCTCGTTGCGCTCTTCTCGCTGTCGGTCGCTTCGAGCTGAAAAACGTAGGTTCCAGCCTGGGTGAATGTTGCAGAGGTGAACAGGGCGTGGCTGTCTCCGAAGGTCACGGCCGCGGGACCGCTGACCAGGGTCCAGGTCGTCGTCACCGTACTGCCCGCCGGCAATCCGTCGTCGATCACCGCGCCGTTGAGATCGACATAGGCCTGCTGAGCCAACGTGATGCTCGCATTCGCGCCGGCGCTGACCGTCGGGGCCACATTCGCAGGGGTGATGCGGGTCATCGTCCAGGTGATGCCGTGCCCGGCCATGACCAGCGTGTTGGCGTCGGCCAGCAGTCCCTTGACGTCGTACACACTCCCGTCGCTGAAGATCTGCCGGCCGGTGAACGAGTCGCCCGTGGCTTCGGGGATCACCAGAACGGGATCACCTACTTGCCGGAACAGCGAGTTGGAGAGGGTGAGCACCCCGGTCCGGTTGGTGATCTGAACCGCATAGACGTGCACCGAGCTGATCCACTCGCCATCGAATGTGTCGATCACCGGTGCGGTCGCGAGTTCATCCTCCAGACCGAGATACAGGAAGTATTCGCTCACCGCCCCCACATCGAACGAAGGCACGCAACCGCCCGAACCGAAGGCGGCCGCAAGCAAGACCAGCACAAGTCGAAACCGTCCATGGATTGAGAAGCTGCGCATTTGTTTCTCCAGGAGGAATTGAGGGTGTCTGACATCTCGTCGAGGAACCGGCATCCATCCTGCCGGACTCAGAATTCTCGTTGTCGAGGCAAGCAGCAGGCCGTCACCCCGCCGCCGACTCGACCTCCGTCCGCGCCCCCTCGCCGGTCTCCCCGTAGCCATTTTCCGCCTCCGACCGCGCCTCGGCGGAGCCTGCGGAAACCTGAACACGGGCAGTCGATCGCTGATCGCCGGCCGCCGGCCGCTGACCGGCGCCGTTCCCCGGCTTTGCCTCGCCAATCAGGCGCGACAACGGCACGCGCTTCTTCCCACCCTTGGTGATAACGGTGTAGAACAGGATCTTCAGATCCAGCCAGAAGGAGAGGTTCCTGACATACGCCATGTCGTAGTAGATCCACTCATGGAAATCGCCTTCTTCGCCCCGCCGCCTGCACAACTGCCACAGGCCGGTCACTCCCGGCCGGACGGACAGTCGCGCTCTCCGCCAGGGCACACAGATCTGGTTCTCACGGAACGGCGATGGCCGGGGACCCACCAGGCTCATGTGCCCCAGCAGAACGTTGATCAGTTGGGGGAGTTCGTCAATGTTGGCGTGCCGCAGCAACCGCCCCAGCGGAGTGATGCGCGGGTCGTCGGCCATCTTGAACTGAGGGCCGTCAACCTCGTTCCTTTCATACAGTTCTCTCTGGATCTTGTGGGCGTCGGCCCGCATCGTACGGAACTTCAGGCAGGGGAAGTCCCGGCCGTTCCTTTGCTCGCGGTGGTGAACGAAGAACACCGGACCCGCCGAGGTCGCTTTCACCAGCACGGCGGTCAGCAGCAGCAGCGGCGACAGGGCGACCAAGCCGACCGACGAAAGGACCACGTCCACGATCCGCTTGACGGCCAGCTGCATCCGTCGACGACGATCCAGTCGGACTCTCACTGGTCTGAGCAACGTTCCGTTGGTGCCCATCCGGGCTCCACCCCGAATGCTCCGCGGAACAACAAACGTCCCGATCGCCGAAGAGGCATCTTCGCTCGCGCCGTCGTGACGCCCGCTGACCACTCTCTGGGTCACCCCACAGTCGGCCACAATCTCCGCTTCACGTCCGACCATGGCCTGCGAGACCACCGCCCGCCTGCAGATCCTCGCTCCCCGGCCGATCAGGCCGGGACCGATCACCGTCGCGCCCTCGTCAATCACCGCATCGTGCTGCACGATCAACGGGCCGACCAGACTGGCCGACGGGTGAATCCGGCAACCTCTCCCCACCAGGACATCCGGCTTGGCCACGGAGTAGCCGTCCGGCACAGGCTCGCTGAGCACCTGCTGCACCATGCTCTCACCGAGAGCGAGAATCCCGCACTCGTCACCGAGATCGTGAACATCCGAGCGCACCGGGAGGTCCTGAGTGAACACGCCCTTGGCGGCCAGCGCCGCTCTTAGCTCGGCCAGCGAGACGAACCGTACATCCCGCAGCGACTGCGCCGGAACGATCGAAACAAAAACGCCGGTCGACTGAACCTCCGGCCAGCTCATCCGATTGTACAGGCGCCGAACTCGCTTGACCTTGCCCTGCCGATCTCGCTCCACAACCTCACGGGTCCGCTCCGGATCCTCGCCGATCGCGACCGCATGCGTGGCCCCTCGGTACCGCCGCCCACGGCGCATGAGCTCCGCAAGATCATAGCCGGCCGTGGGCCATCGTCGCGGGTCAACCATGAACAGGAAGTCCGAGGTCTCCGACCTCTCGGCGATATCGTTGAGTTCCTCGAGACCTACGACCTCGATCCGGCCGGATGCACTCCCCTTCAATCGAGACTCGTACCCATCGATCGGCGAACGGTTGGCGTAAACCAGGGTGCTGCTGCTTCCACAGCCCTCCAAACCGCTGAGCAGGTAGTCCAGAACCGACCCGGTGCCGAAGGGCAGCGTCAACAGCGTGTCCCGGGCATTCCCGTTTCCACACAAGGGCAATCGTGAATCGAGAAGGACAGGTATCAGATGCACGGAGTCACCCAGTCCGCTGAAAGATGGCAGCGGTCGTTTGTGAGGAAACCGATCGGGGCCCTCAAGTACGAGCGGTGTCGAATGGTCACGATAATAGACGTTCCGCGACACGACGAACCCGGTCGATCCCCCCAGGCCATCGAGACTTGATTCAGAGGGTGTCCTGAAGTCAGCACGACAACTGCGAGTCTGCCTCCCTCCCCATCACCTCCCGGCTGCCGGCCCACCCTCCCAGGTCGACATCCAGATTCCAGGACAGACTCTACGACAGCTATCGATCCCCCCGCCTCCCCAGCAACCCATGGCCCTCCGCAGGCCACGGTCCGCTCGCTCAGCCCTCTCCCCACACCGCAACTCACCCGGCGGCGGCAAAACCAACACCCATGCCTGTCGGCCGGGGCTCACCGCCCATCTCGCCCCAGTATGCCACCTCCCTGGACGAGACGCTTCGGTCCGTGACCGATACGCCGAGAACCGTTCCCCGAACAGTATCACCCGACTCAACCTTGGCTTGGTCCACCAGGATCGACTGGATCACGAAGGCCTGCGGGCCGACGATGCAGCCCGACCAGATCATCGAGCCCGATACCACCGCGTTGCGGCAAACCCTCGCCCCCTGCCCGATCGTGGCAGGGCCCACGACCGTCGCCGCCGCCTCGATCCTGCAGTTCGGTCCCACCACCACCGCGCCCACCAAGCGGGCACTGGCGGCCACCTCGGCCGACCGGTGAACCAGCGATTGACCCACGCGCAGATACTCGTCCGAAATCGCGTCCGATCGAAGCGAACGCTGGAGGGCCCAGTTGCACGCCGCCACATAGGACGCCGCATCGACCACGCGCAGCGTCGCATCCCGATCCACGACGTAGGGAATCACGCGCGCCCCGGACTCATACAGCCGCGGAATCCACACTTCCTTGATGTCTTGATAGCCCCGTTCAGGAATGTATGCCAATGCCGTACGTGACACAACGTAAATGCCGACCGGCTCCAGTTTGGCCTCCCGGCCACCCTCCATTCGCCCTCTCGGGTCGCTGACCACCATCGTCACCGCGGCCCCGGAAGCATCATGAGCCTCGATGAGCGCCGCCAAGTCGAATTGTGGGATCAGGGCCCCGTCGAGAACGACGAACGTGTCGGCCCCGCACTTGGCCGCCGCATCCAACAGGCAACCCGCAGGACCGCGCGGCATGACGTCTTCTACATACGTCAAACGAAGCCCCAGACGCTCACCCGACGCGAGGCAACTCTGGAACGCGGGCGTGTCACTGTTCGCGCAAATGCTCGACTCGGTGATTCCACCCGAACAAAGCCATTCAAGAATATAGGAAACCAACGGCCGACCAACCACTGGCAGGAGGGGGCGGGCACATACCTGCTCAAGGGGTGATTCGCCCCACGCATGTACACCCGCAAGAATCACACCTCTCCGAGCTTCTGGCCGGCCGCCCAGCGATCGAACGCGAGCTACCGGCTCATCCAAGTCGGAGCGCACTGGACCGAACTGTCGATCCTCAAACCCCGCCACTTCCCGATCCTTCCTCTCACACCGTTGCCGGCTCTCATCCACGCCGACCGGTGCTGCTTCCCGAGATTATTGCATCTCTCTTACCCCGAGGCAAATCGATAATCACCGTAGCAGTTCAATCCTAGATGCAATCATACCATTCAGCCGCCGTGCAGTCAACAGGATGCTCCGATTCTGCGCCCCTTCCCGGACGATTCGAGTTACCGCCCTCTGTGCGAGGAGCCTGGCAATCACACCGTCTACAAGCTTTCATCGCGGCCCTCCCTCCCATCCCTGACTAGACTCCGTCCCCGTCGGCTGCAGGCCTGCCTGGCCTTAAGCCCACTTAACCCAGAAGCTTATGACCTGGACCACCGACAAGCCGTCGGCGCATCGCCTCGGTCGTCCAGCACTGGCCGGCGGTCAGGACGACCTCACCCGGCATCACCGGCCAGAGCCCCTGGCTGCACGCCAATCGTCGCCACGCCACAGCCCAGCCACCACCGCGTCCCCACCGACAACCCTCCTTACCACACGGTTCGCCCGACGACACGAAAAACACTTTCACTTCATACCGGACGGATACCGGACGGCATCGGCCAGGCGGCTTCACATTTTGTCGTCATTCTAAGCCTCAAAGACGAGCTAGTTTAGCAGCGAACCAGCATCAGACACCGTTGAACTGACGAGTATGATCCAGGGTCTTTTCCAGGTTCGGCGACCCGAGACCCTGGCCTGGCCCGACACCCTTGCCTCATACTCCAAGCCCGCGTCATCTAACCGCCAGCGGCCTGCCTCACCCACCAGACCATAACCTCCGGCATTGTCCACGACACGATCGAAACCGATAATAGATCGACCCAACCAAAGGTCAAGTCGCCTCGCGAATCTGCACAACCCCCTTGCCCTCAGTTGAGTTATCGCCCTTATCTTGGCCGCGAGCCCAGCGCCCCATACACGAATCACGCCGCGCCAAGCTCCTAGCTCTGCAACGAAGTCCACGCCGAGTGACGGAAGCCCGCCAGACAGCATTACCGCTCTTGTTCTAACTCCCGCAAGAATCGGAGGAAAAGCGAGAAAAAAGCCCGCGGGCCCTTGACCGCATCTCCAGGTTCGGCTACAGTGGAGAAGTTCAGAGTCGGGGGGGCAGTTGAGTCTGGCGCGATCGCCTGAGAATCGCTGCCGAAGTAGACGGGAGACCGGGAATGAGGTTCTTTAAACCAGCAAGTGTTGTTATCGTGTTGCTGAGCGCCCCCTTCGCGTTTGGCGATCTGACACGCATGACGCTGCAGCCGATTGGCTCACCTCGGTTCACCAATAGCATCACGCAGAGCGCGTTTGCTACCGGCGGGGCACGCTACATCGGCATGCACGTGATCACCGCCAATAGCCACATCCAGAGCGTGGACAAGTCCTTCGTTCCCAGCTCAGACGCCTACGCCGGCGGTAAGCTCACGGATGGCTGGTGGATGCTGGGCCAGTCCGGCGCCTTCACAGCCACCTTTGAGACCGCGGGCGGCGCGGGCAAGCCCAGTGACTACACCGGGTTGACGATCCAGGTCGCGACGGCCGATGCGAATTTCAATCTGACCGGCGCTCTCACTCTCTGCTACACGGGCGGAGAGGCGCCGGGTCTGGACTGGTCCAAGTGGGGAAGTGGCTGGTACGTTTCGAACCAGAACGCTGGCTACTGCGGCACCAAGCTCTACGGCAAGCCGACCGAGGCTTCGCCCGTCGTACCAGCCCCCGGCGCGGTCGTTTTGGCCGCCATGGGCCTCGGGCTTTGCGGGTTCCGAAAAGTCCGAGAAAGCTGATACCCGATCAACATGAGCGACAGACAACACGCGGGCCGGCCAATCGAATGTGGTCGGCCCGCTTTGTCTGCGCGACCCGCGTCGCTTCGCGTCTCCCGAAGCCGCCGGTTGGCCCAATCGGGAACGCACCGCGAGGGTCAGACGAACGACCGTCAATAAAGGATTTGATTCGAGGCCGATGCGGGAGAATAATCCAAGACAGGGTATTCCCTGGCAGCCGTCACCAGTTATCGAGCCTCGGGCGTGAGCTCGGCATGGTTGAACGAGCGCCAGCCGTGGAGTGTCGCGACGTACGGTATTCCCCTTGAGACAAAACGGGGGCAACAGGAGAGGAAGGACCCATGAGACACAGTATCCCAGGCCTAGTCCTGGTAGCCGTCTTCCCGCTGGTCGCTCTTGGCGGCGCCAGCTTCACCGGCCTCGGCGATTTACCTGAAGGAAACTACGAGAGCACGGCTCACGGCATCGCTGCGGACGGCAGCGTGGTGGTCGGCTCAAGCGTATCAGCGTCCGGCATCGAGGCCTTCCGGTGGCAGAACGGCACCATGACCGGGCTTGGCGATCTCGCCGGGGGCGTCTTCGAGAGCATCGCCCGAGCCGTGTCGAACGACGGCGCAATCGTGGTCGGATCGGCTCAGTCGCCCACCGGCCTGGAAGCTGTTCGCTGGCAGGAAGGGGCGATCGTCGGCCTGGGACACCTTTCGGGCGGCACTGCAAGCGAGGCACTGGACATCTCCGCCGACGGTTCGGTGATCGTCGGGTGGGGCACATCGCCGGTCGGCGATGAAGCCGTCCGTTGGCAGGCCAACACGATCATCGGGCTCGGTGACATCCCCGGTGGAGCGTTCAACAGCCGGGCGTACGCTGTATCCGCCGACGGGAGTGTCATCGTAGGGCGAGGCCAACCGAATGGTGATGAGGAACCCGCTCGCTGGGTGGGGGACACGGTCACCGCATTAGGTTACCTGACGACACCCGGCTACCTGGGCTCATGCTTGGCGGTCACCCCGGACGGCACCATGGCCGTCGGGTACAGCTGGTCCGCCGACGGCATTGAGGCGTTCCATTGGCAGGCCGGCATCATGACCGGACTCGGCTTTCTGCCCGAGGGCGCTTTCAGCCAGGCGATGGACATATCAGCGGACGGTTCGATCATCGTCGGCTCCAGCGATTCGCTGGAAGGCAGCCGCGCGGTGATCTGGGACGTGGGCGGGATTCACGACTTGAAAGACGTGTTGACCCAGCAATTCCATCTCGACCTGGGTACCTGGCAACTCGAAGAGGCGATCGCCGTTTCTGACGACGGCCGGGAAATCGCCGGAAACGGAGTCAACCCGGACGGTAACCGCGAGGCGTGGATCGTCCACCTGCCGCCGATCGTCAAGGCTGACTTCGACCGCGACGGCGACGTGGACGCCGACGACCTCACCCTGCTCCGTGCGTGCTTCAGCGGGCCGTTCATGCCGCTCTCCGATCCATCCACGTGCGGCACTCGGGACCTCGATGAGGACAGCGATGTGGATCAGGTCGATTTCGGTCTCTTCCAGCATTGCTTCAGCGGGACCGGCATCGATCCGGATCCTAAGTGCGAGTGACCCGCGCCTCGAGAGGTCGAAGCCTACTGGGGACCAAGCCGTAAACCGATTGAAACCGGCGTCGCGGCCTGGCCGCCCAACACGGATCACCAACCGCCGCAGCAAGCCGCCGCGGCAACCCAAACGCGGGTGACTCATCTGCCCAGCGCCGCCAGCAGAAACGCCCACCGATCCGCGGTCTCGTTGATAATCTTGTCCGTGGGCTTGCCGGCTCCGTGCCCCGCACGGGTCTCGACCCGAAGCAGGATGGGATTCGGTCCAACCTGTGCTGCTTGGAGAGCCGCCGCGAACTTGAAGCTGTGGCAAGGCACGACCCGGTCATCATGGTCGCCGGTCGTGATCAGCGTGGCCGGATACTGTGTGCCCGGGCGAATGTTGTGCAGCGGACTGTACGCGTACAGCACCTTGAACATCTCGGGATCATCGGCGCTTCCATAGTCGGAAACCCACCCCCACCCAATCGTGAAGCGGTGGAACCGCAGCATGTCCATCACGCCCACTGCGGGCAGGGCCGCACCGAACAAGTCCGGCCGCTGGGTGATAACCGCCCCAACCAGAAGACCACCGTTGCTTCCTCCAGCAACTGCCAGCCTCTTCGGGCTCGTGTAGCGACCGTCGATCAGCCACTGACTCGCGGCAATACAGTCGTCAAAGCAGTTCTGCTTGTTCTTCAGCCGACCGGCGTCGTGCCACTCTCGCCCGTACTCGCCGCCGCCGCGGAGATTGACCAGAGCGAACACACCGCCCAGTTCCATCCACACCAGGTTGGCGGGCGAGAAATACGGCGTGAGCGAGATATCGAAGCCGCCATAGCCGGTGAGCAGCGTCGGATTCAGCCCGTCGAGCTTCAGTCCCTTCCGGTGGACGATAAACATGGGAACACGGGTGCCATCCTTGCTGGTAACGAAAACCTGCTTCGAGCAGTAGTCCGCCGGTTTGAAGTCCACCTGAGGAGCCCTGAAAACCTCGTTGCGGCAGTCGCGCACGTCATGCCGATAGATGGTCGTCGGAGTCGTGAACTCGCCAAACGAGTAGAACAACTCCGGCGACGAGCGGCGCCCGGACAGCCCCCCCGCCGTACCCATGCCCGGCAGCGCGAGATCACGGGCGAAACGACCCTGGAGGTCAAACAACCTGACCTGCGAATGGGCGTCCTGCAAATAGACAGTCACGAATGCGTCGCCCACAACAGCCACATCCTGCAAGGTCTGGGCAGCTTGCGGAATCAGCTCCCGCCAGTTCCTCCGCTCCGGCTGGCGGATGTCCACGGCGATAACCCGTCCACGCGGAGCATCCAGGTCGGTGAAGAACCAGAACACCGGCCCTTCGTTGTCGATAAAGCGGTACTGGGCGTCGAATCCGTCCAGCAACCGGACAACCTCGCCGCCGTTAGCCCGCAAATCGAGATAGTACACACGGTTCTTCGTCTCGGTACCCTGCGAGACCGTGATGATCAGGTAGCGACCATCATCCGTGACCGAACCGCTGAATCCCCACTCCTTTTGGTCGGGACGATGGTAGATCAGGCGGTCCTCCGACTGGGGCGTTCCCAAACGGTGGTAATACAGCTTCTGGAAGTAATTGACGCCTTTGAGCTCCTGGCCGCCGGCGGGCTCGTCATACCGGCTGTAGTAAAATCCCTGAGCATCCTTGGTCCAGGAAGCTCCGGAGAACTTCACCCACTTGATATGATCGGGCAGCTTCTCGCCCGTATCCACACGGCAGACACTGAACTCGATCCAGTCGGATCCGCCGGACGCAGTACCGTAGACCAGGAGCTTGCCGTCCTCGCTCACCTCCCAGCCGGCCAAGGCGACGGTCGCGTCGGCGAACATCTTGTTCGGATCCAGCAGGACCCGCGGGGCGGCGGTCAGCGAGTCCGCGACGCAGAGAGACGACTGATTCTGCAGGCCGTTGTTGTACAGAAAGAAATACCGCCCACCCCGATTCACCGGAACGCCGAAACGCTCGTAATCCCACAATCTCGTGAGCCGCTGCTTGATCTCGTCACGACGGGGCAGCCTGGACAAGTAGGCGCGCGACACTTTGTTCTGGGCGTCGATCCACTCCCTGACGGCCGGCGATTCAATCTCCTCCAGCCAGCGATAGGGATCAGCCACCTTGGTCCCGTGGTAGTCGTCCACCACATCCTGGGTCTTCGTCGGCGGGTACGTCAACCGGACGAACGGCGACAGCGGCCCGGTTGTGCATCCGAGACCCGCCACCATCACCAGGGCCAGGCAGAAACCGAGCTCCTTCCGAAACGCACACATCATGAGAACCTCCATCCAATCGCAGAAACCGCCGTCAGCCTACCCGAAAAGCGCTCCCGGGCAATAGGCCTGCGTCCGGTAAGCCGGTCTCGCCGAGGCCGGGCCTGCCTTTCCCCCCAGCCACAACCCGACTATGATCTAGCTGGGCAAGCTCGCCCGAAGGCAGGTGAACCCATGCGAATGACACCCGAACAACGAGCGTGGCTCGTGGAACAGCAGCGCGACCTGAAACGCGAACTCGACGCACTGGTCTCGGGTACGTCGACGCTCACCTACGCCGACAAGAACGAGCGGCGAATCGATCTTGTCGCCGAACTGGACGAGATCGACCGGCAGCTGCGCGAGGACGAGGACTCGACCGCATAGGCTGACTTCCATCGCCCGAGCGCACAAGGGCGGCGAACCGTTGCAGGCCGGATCCCCAACCGAGCGAACCTACCGGCAAGTATCCGCCCCCGTGAATCACACCCGACGTGCCTCCGGACCGACATCGGTCCGCAAATCCACCCGTTCGACGCCGGGAGGAGAGGAGCGATGGCGGGCAGTTGTCTCAGCGCGAAAGGGGAAGCGGAGAGCACCCCCATCGATCGCCGACGACGACAGGCAGAACGGCGTCCGTCTCAGATGCCGGACGTACTGGTGCACCACAAGCGGTGATTCATCGGGGCCGAGTGGCAGGTTGGCTGCCCGCCGGACGAACTCGGCCGGGGGAATCCAACCGCACCCGCAGTACTCCGGGCTTCTCCTGCCAGGGAGCCTTGCCGTCGCTGCCGAAGTAGGTCGACCACCAGTCCCCTACCTCGTCCCTGAAGAACACGTTATGCCCGCCGTGCGGAATGGCCTCGTAGCGACGACCGTAGGGCCCGTAGATCCTGTCGGCCGTGGCGATGACGCAACTGTACCGACCGTCCCATTGCTCGGCACAGGACAGATAGTACTCCC
>JAGNEZ010000084.1 GCA_018003015.1 Phycisphaerae bacterium
GGTCGGTGGTCAGTATCCCGGTGATTGTCGAGGATGCCGACTCGTACAACTGCTTCTGGCGGATGCCCTTCCGGAAGTCCTGCCGGGTTGAGATCACCAACCTGAGCGAGGACAAGAACATCGCTCTGCTGTACTACAACATTGACTGGGTCAAGCTGGACAGGCTGTCTGAGGACACCCCCTACTTTTACGCCCAGTACAAGCAGGAGTATCCGGTGGAGCAGGGCAAGGATTACGTGATTCTGGAGACGGAGGGCAAGGGTCATTACGTTGGTACGGTGATGGCCGTTCGCACCCGCAGCCCGATGTGGTTTGGGGAGGGTGACGAGAAGATCTACATCGACGACGACGCCAAGCCGTCGATCTGGGGCACGGGTACCGAGGACTACTTCCTGTCGGCGTGGGGCCTGCAGACCACGAGTACGCCGTTTTTTGGCACCCCCTACTTCGATCAATGGGGAGTCATTGGCGGGCACACCTCGGCGTATCGCTGGCACGTCAATGACCCGTTTGTTTTCCAGAAGAAGATCAAGGTGACGATTGAGCATTTTGGCTGGATCTCGCCGGACGAGAATCCCGAGAACAAGACCGACAGCTGGAATGAGCGGCAGGACGACTACTCGAGCGTGGCCTTCTGGTATCAGACCGGCAGGCCGACGTTCACGGCCCGGGCGCCCGGTGGCAAGGAGCGAAAGCTGCCCAGCCTGGAGCGGATCAAGGTGTATGCGACCGAGACGGACTTTCAGAAGAACCACGGCCGGGGTGAGATCCGGACCCAGCCCATCGGCACCTACCCGAAGGGTCACGTGTTCTACCGGCCGGAGTCGGCCGAGGGCGCGTACGTCGAGTTTCCGTTCACGGTGAAGGAGAAGGAGCCGCTGCACCTGGTGCTGAGCATGACCCGGGCGGACGACTATGGGCAGTACCGGGCGACACTCAACGGGGTGAACATCGGCGGGACGATGGACTTCTACAATGAGAAGATCGACAACTGGGAGTATCACCTGCTGGACTTCTGGCCGGACCCGGGTGATTACACTTTGCGGCTCGAGTGTGTCGGGAGGAACCGCAAATCGGCGGGCTACGGTATCGGTATCGAGTCGGTGCAACTCCGCGAGCGGCGACCGCGGGTGAAGCAGTGGGGCTTCGACAAGGACAAGAACTGGAAGGAGAAGCCGATTCTATACGGCGATTGACCGAGCGGAGGAGCCTGAAAGCAGGGTTGCCTGGGCGTGACGCGAGCCCGGAAGGAATAGTCCTTCGGGCTCGTTTCTTGCGCCCAGGTTGAGGCGATCCGAAGGGGCGCCGCTGCCTGGATGGGCGCGAACGTGGGCGCCGTCAGCCGCCTCTCCACCGTGCCCACACCACGGCGACGGCCACCAGGAGGGAAGACATGAGCACGATCACCGCCCCACTGGGCAGATCGGTGACGGCCGAGAGGAGGAACCCGCCCAAGCCGCTGACGGCGCCGAGGAGGGAGGCGAGGGCCATGGCCCGGCCGCTGCCCTTGACCAGCTGGAACGCGGCCGCTGCGGGGTTGGTGATCAGGCTGTAGATCATCAGGCCGCCCACCGTCTGGAAGTTGACGGTCATGAGCACGGCGGTCAGAACCAGGAAGCAGGTCCAGACGGCGGTGGCGTGGATACCGGCGGCGGCCGCGTCCTGGCGTGAGAAGAGGATAGCCCGCATCTCCTTATGGAATAGGAACACGAATGCGACCATAGCGGCCGAGGCGGAGAGCATCAGCACCACATCCGCCCAGCGGCAGTAGTTGAGGCTACCCCAGAGCAGGCTGCGGACGTCGTTGTCGCTCTTGCCGATGACGGCCAGCATACCGATGCCGAGGAACGCGAGCCCCATGGTCACGGAGAAGAGCAGGCCGAGGACCACGTTGGCATCCATATTGATGCGGTGCGGGTTGGCCAAGCCGAGCAGGATGGCGGTTGCCATTGCCCCGACCAGTGTAGGCCAGAGCAGCATCTGACCTTCGAAGCCGGCCAGAGCTCCGAAGACTGCCCCGGCCAGAGCCGCGTGCGATACGCACACGCCGAGGAACGGAATCCGCATCCCGACGATGTAGACGCTGAGCAGCCCGCTGGACCCGCCGGCCAGCAAGCCGCCGGTCATGACCGGAGCGAAGAAAGCCAGATCAAGCACGGGAGACCTCCGCGGGCACGACGAGGTGGCGGCCGCCCTGGTGCCATACCGACAGACCCGGTCCGTATACGGATTCGATCCGCGAGACGGTGAGCACGTGTTCGGGCGAGCCATCGGCGACGACCATGCCCTGGTCGAGCATGACCACACGGCGACAGCATGGCGGCAGGACTTCGAGTTCATGGCAGACCAGCACGACGGTGAGGGAGCCGGCCGCGTGCAGTGACTGGACGATGTTGACGATGCGCTCCCGCCAGCCCGGATCGAGGTTGGCGGTCGGCTCATCGAGGAGCAGGATGCGTGGTTCCTGGACCATTGCCTTGGCGATCAGGGTCTTGCGCTGCTCGCCGCCGGAGACCGTTCCGTAGCCCTGACCGGCGAGCGACGACAGGCCGAGGCGATCGATCCACTGATCGACGAGTTGCCAATCCTCACGGCCCAGTGGGTGAAGGAGGCCGGCCATGCCGGTCCGGCCGATGGCAATCACCTCGCGCAGGGTGAGGGGGATCTCGCCGCGGGCGGGCAGGAGCTGGGGGACATATCCGATGGCACGTCGGAGGGCGGCCAGACGACGGAAGCCCATGCTGGCCAGCTGCAGCCCCAAGACGGTGACCTGGCCGGTGGCGTGATGCTGCATGCCGTTGCAGGTCCTCAACAGCGTGCTCTTGCCTGACCCGTTGGCTCCGAGGATGCCGACGAACTCGTTCTGCTCGATGGAGAGGTCGCCTACCGAGAGAATGGATCTGCGTCCCGCCCGGACAGAGAGGTTGTGGATATGGATGGCTGTCTTGTTCAATGTCGGGCTGCCCTCACGAGTTGAGTCACGTTGGCGGTCAGCAGGTCGTCGAAGGAGAGCTGGCCGTCGGTCGGGACAGGGAAGTTGCCGAACACGATCACGCCGACCCCAAGTCGCTGGCCGAGGGCGTCGGCCAAGCGTCGTCCTTCTGGCAGGTTGGCGATCACCAGTTCGACCTTGGCGCCCTTGCCCTGCCGGATAGTCTCCTGGATTTCACCGATGGAGGCGCTGTCGGCTCCGGTGAACGTGGCAGGGATCTCGAGGCCCAGCCAGCGGCAGAAGGCCTCCTGATGAACGCTGCAGACCACCGACTTGCCGGCCAGGCCCGCCTCGGCGATCTGTTGACGGCACCAGGCGGTCATTCCATTGAGGCGAGTGACGCACTGCTCCAGGCGGGAGTCGGCATCTGTCTTCTCGATCAGACCGGCGGTGACGAGTGCCTCGGCGACCTGTCGGCAGACGATCTGGTAGCTCGACGGTTCACACAGACCGCCGGTGACGCGGATAGCCCTGATGGTCAGACCGCGATCGGTCAGGCCGGCGAGCTTTGAGTCCAGTGAGTCCTGGAAGTCAAACCGCAGCAGCAATCGGCAGTTACGCAGTTTGTTGACTTGGGAGGGACGGATATCGAAATGGCCGGGGCACATACCTGGCTCCGCCAGCCGGAGCACCGGTGTTGTGGTCCCGAGCAGATCGAGTACCGCGGATTCGATGTACGAGTTGCTGGCCGCCACTTGAGGTGTCGCCGAGGCTTCCGGGCGCTTGCCGGCATTGGAGGATCGAGTGCAGGCGGTCATGGCGACCGCCAAGACCGTGCCCAGGGTCACGCCCATCAGCGCAATTTCTTGCTTGACCGGACACCTCGTCATGTCGGCCCTCGTTCCGATGTCAATGCCCTCACGAGCGGGGTGATCCGGCCAGTTCCGCCTGGTTCATCGGACGGATGTCGAACAGCCGGGCCACGTCTTCACGGGCAAGCGCTCTGGAGTACTCCTCCAGTTTCTCCGATCGGACTGCTTGGAGCAGGCGGTGCAGGTCGTCCGTCGCGCGATAGGCCACTCCTTCGGCTGGCCGATCTCCGTCCTTGACTCGAACCACGTGAACGACCGGCCACCCGCCGGCGACCAGGTCAGGGGGGCATGCAAGGTGGATGTTCTGTTTACCGAGGGTCGCGCCGGAGGATGCCTGCAGCCCGTCCAGGATACAGGTGAACGGGGTGCGGTGTTTGTCCGATGGCATCCAGCAGGTCACATCGATCTTCCAATGGCCGGGCGTGTTCAACCGCTGGATCGCGTCCTGGCCGACGAGGGCCCCGGTGACCAGCCATGGCCCGAGATGGCCGTGAAAGACGGCGGTACGAGCGAGCCAATCCGGGTCTGCCGGGTTCTGATTGAGGTAGAAGTCCACGATGATCCTCCGATCACAGGCTCAGGGGCTGGTGTAAGTCAAACCGTGCCGCATCCGAAAATGAGTGATGAGACCCGAAGCGCTGCCCTCGTTGGTCAACCAGAATCGCCTCGGGAGCGGCATTTCCGCCTCATCCAAGGTACCGTCCTCCCAGTGTGGGAACCTGGTCGAGTCGGGTTCCGGCCCCATGCTCCAGACCGCATAGGTTACCGGGCTTCTGCCCTCGGAGGTGTGATTGGCGTAGTACTGGCCGGTTGTGCTCGCGCAGCGAGGAGCATCGTCGGGCACCCAGATTCTGGCCCGTGGCCGCCAGGTACTATCGGGGAAGTCCATCAGCGTGCCGTTCTGCCACACTGCTCCCGGAGCGCGGTATCGGTAGGTCTGGCCGCGGTTGAACAGGTCCTCGAAGAATGCCCGCTTGAGGCTTCCCGGGCCGTTTGGCAAGTACTTCTTGGCGGCCAGTTCCATGGGCAACTGATAGAGGGCCCTGGTGCCGCACGACTGCCGGGTAGGCGGCAATTGGTCCTTGTGCTCCATCGCGTAGGCGTCCAGAGCAACAGTGATGTGTCGGAGGTCGGAATGGACCACGACGACATTAGATCGTAGCCGGGCCCGGGTGAGCGACGGCAGGAAGATGGCCAGGAGCAGGGCCACGATTGCCACAACCACAAGGACTTCAATCAGGGTGAATCCGCGCGCGCTCCACCGCTGCCGCAGCCATGGAGGAGCGGAACGAGACTCACCGGCGAATGGACCATTGTGGTTCCTTCTCAGGGTTAACTCCTCACTGATCGCACCGTGGACCGGCCAGCTTGTCGATCCCGCTGGTGCACTTCTGAAGCAGCCCGAAGTCGGACTGATCGACATCGCTGTCCCGGTCGAAATCGGCGACCCGGCAATCGGTGTTGGTCTGCGGAATGGCTGGCCCGGAGACACACGCCCGAAAGCGTTCGAGGTCGGCGTCGTCCACATCGCCGTCGCGATCGAGATCCGGCTTCACGAAGCGATAGAGGACCAATCGGCTGCCATCGTAGTCCATAGCCCACAGACGGTAACCGGCCTTGAAGCCATCGGCATCGACGGTATCCTCCTGATCGAGGATGCCGACCGCGTCGAACAGGCCGGTCGGTGGCCCGAACAGCGTGAAGCCGCTGCCGAGTCCCAGGAGTAGAGGCAACGTATGCCCCATACCATCGGTTATCGTCAGCTGCTGGCCTGGAGCCCAGGTACCGCTGACGATGCGGACGTCCGGGATGTTGACCAGGGTGCCCTGGAACCTTTCCGGGCCGAGCTGGCGCTCCGGGTCGAAGATGAACCGGTCGCTATCATCTTTAACATCCGTCAGGGCAATGGTTTGCGGCGCTGGCGGACCCGCTCCGGCTTCGAGCAGGACCAGATCGAAATTGGCGGCCGGGTCGTTCTGATGCTGCTCGTTGATGTTGGTCTTGCCGCGGTAGAACAGGCCGGGGGCCCGGGCTCGAAGCTCGACGAGATCGCCCGGGCGGAAGAGCCGGCCGGTTCCCGGATCATGGTTGAGGCGGTCCACCTCCGCCAGCCACTGGGGGTCTGTGTAGCTGCCGGCGGGGTGATTGCCGGTGATCTTGCCCACATACTGGCCCATGAACATGGCGGTTCCGCCGAAGTCATCGGTGTCCGCCGCCTGGAGACAGGCCTGCCACTGTCCACCGAGGAAGCCTGGTGCGGCCGGTCGTTCGTTGAGCATGGTTTGGGGCCAGTTAATGAGGACCCCGCGCATTTTCACCGCGCTGGTGGTCGGAAACGTGCCCACCCCATCGGCGTGGACAGCCTGATAGTCGCGATGTGAGGTATAGGGCATGTCTGTCCAGCCGGGCTCGCCGAGCACAGGCAGTCCAGCCCACAGAACCATCACTCCGGGCACGATTGAAGCCCACTTGCATCGCCCCATGATCCTTTCCTCCCAGCCCCGAACCACGTCCCCGACCGAAGGGAACCTTCCGTATTACGATGGGAAGAATCGTAATACCAAGAACTCAACCCGTCAATACCGGAAATCCCGGGAAGAGAAGGCGGGTTGTGATCGGCGACCGGTCCGGGGCAATTAGTGCTTGGCCGGTCAGTGGGGGTTTCCTTCGGATGACGGCCGGGGCGTGCGGTCGGTTTCAGCTGGTCAGGGCGGCATTGAGGGAGGCCGCGAAGTCCTTCTTGCCGCGCAGGCCGACGAACTTCTCGCGGATTTGCCCGTTCTTAAAGAGGATGACGGTGGGGATGTTCATGATGCCGAATTTGGCGGCGAGGGATGGGTTAGCCTCGGTGTCGACCTTGCCGACCCGTGCTCTGCCGGCGTATTCGGTGGCCAGTTCATCGATCGTTGGTCCGAGGGCACGACAGGGCATGCACCACTCGGCCCAGAAGTCCACGAGCACCGGCTCGGCGGCGTTGAGCACCTCGTCCTCGAAATTGGCTTCGGTGAATTCCCTGGTGTTGGGGCCGGCCATGGCGTCACTCTCCTTGGTTACATGCCGGGTCCAAGTGCTCTCGAGGCGCATTCCGACGCGTTCCGAGGCGATCCGGACCAAGCAGGTTGGATTGTAGGGAGCGGTTCATGGGGCGTCAACCTGGGGTGAATCCCGAGTTCGGGTTGGGGTGTGTCGGTCACGGGTGCGAGGGGATCAGACGGGGACTTCCGCGGCCGCCTCCTCGTCCTTGGGCCGGCTCTTCCATCGACGGTGCATCCAGAGATACTGTTCGGGCGCCTGGCGAACGAATCGTTCGATGGCCCAGGAGTACTGCTGGGTAATCCAGAGAAGCGGATCATCGCGGCCGGTCCACTCCTGGGGGCGAATGACGCGTGTGCACTCGACCTCATAGCGGAACCGATTGCTGACTCGTCGGGCGCAGCCGACGACGATGGGCACGTTGTGTTTCATGGCCAGCAGACCGATGGACTTGTAGGTTGAGGCTTTCACGCCGAAGAAATCGACGAACAGCCCTTTGCGACCGGCGTTCTGATCGGCGATGAAGCCCAGCACCCCCCCGCTTTCGAGGATGTCGGCGGCGCTCTGGGTGGCCCCCTTCTTGTACAGCAGCCGCAGTCCCCGCCTGGCTCTTGCGGTCATGAGGTAGTCGTTGAGATAGGGGTTGTCGAGCGGGCGCATGACGGCGGTCAGGGGGAAACCGAGGGTGGCCAGCATGAAGCCCACGAGTTCCCAACTGCCGTAGTGTCCGGTCACCAGGACGGCCCCGCGGCGGCTGACCAGGACGTCGAGGGCCTGCTCGATTCCCTTGAGACGTATGTATCGCGGCCAGGTCCATTCGTTGATGAGTCGCGGGGTGAACATCAGTTCGACGACCATCATGGTGATCTGCTGCATGGACCTGAGGGCGTAGTCGTTGACCTGGCGGTCGGTCAGGGTGTTGCCATAGGCGAGGCGGAGGTGTTCGTGAGCCCGCTTACGATGCCGGGGCATGATGTGATACCAGATCCAACCCAGGAACCGGGCTGTCCGGAGGTTCAAGTCGATGGGGAATATCTGGAACATGGTCGAGGCGCATCGAACGGCGACATAGACAAGCCAGTCAATCGCGGGCTTCTGCTTGGCCATGGCGGGGATTGTATGGGATTGGGGCGGAAGATTGAATGTGCCTCCGGTTGTTCATTGCTACCACCCGAGGTAGAGTGGCACCGAAGCGATCGACGCGGAGGAGGGCCGGAGGAGTGGTTTGGCATTCATGGCGCCGGCCGCGTGCGGACGCGGAGTACGCCATGGGCGACGGCTCGTCCAGGTTCGGAGGAACACTGCGATGACCCGAGCGATCTTGTTGCTGACGGCCGCTTTCTGCACCATCTGGATCGAGGGCTGCGGCACGGGCGCGGTTTCGAGGACGGAGAGCGGAACAGGTGGGCAGTCGGATGGAGGGTGTTGAGGCATGGGGGAGGCGGTGGTCTGGTCTACTTAAGGGCCAGGAGCCGAGTCACGATGTCGCAGGCGGCGTTGGGGCGGCCGATGCGGCGGGCGTTGGCCTGCATGGCGGCCAGGCGGCTGGTGTCGTCGAGGAGCTGATCGATCTTGTAGGCCAACACGGGGAGGTTGTTGCAGCGGATGGCAACGCCGTCCTCGAGCAGGTGGTCGGAGTTGCGTTCTTCCTGGCCAGGGATAGGGTTGACGATCACGTAGACGAGTCCCTTGGCGAGGGCCTCGGAGGTAGTCAGGCCGCCGGGTTTGCCCACGACGAGATCGGCGGCGGCCATGTACTCGTCCATATCCTGGGTGTAACCGACGACTTGGACCTTGACCTTCCCGGCGGGCGGGACGGTGGCGACGATCTTCTCGACCCGTTTGCGGAGCTGCTCACTCCGGCCGCAGATGGCGACTACTTGAGCCGGATGGCGGAGCTCCATGAGCGAGGTCAGCAGGTGCTCGATCGGGCCGACGCCGAAGCCGCCCGCGGAGGTGAGGATGGTGGTCTGATCGGGAGCGAGGCCATGTTTGCGGCGCATGGCGACCTTGTCTTTGGGTTCGGCGAAGACCGGATCGATGGGGATGCCGCTCACGGTGATCTTTTTGGCGGGCACGCCGAGCTTGACCATGTGCTCGCGGGTCTCGTCGCGGGGCACGAAGTACTGCTCATAGTGATGGCACAGCCACATGGCGTGAACGTCGAGATCGGTGACCACGATGGCTTGCCGACTGGTCAGCCGCTGCTTGGCCTTCAGCCAGGAGATGATTTCGGATGGCAGGAAGTGGGTGCAGACCACGATCTCGGGCTGTGTCTGGCGGAGCATTTTGACGAACGGGCGGGTATTGAGCTTGTTGAGGGCCAGCCGGCGTCGTTCGTTCCGCCAGGGTTTGTCGAGATAGTCGTAGAGCCAGCCGAGCAGTTCGGGCGAGCGATTGACCAGATCGATATAGGCCTTGGTGTACAGGTCGCGGAAGACCTTGTTGGTGAAATCGAGGGTATCGATGTGCCGGACCTCGCGGGCGGCGTTCATCAGGAGGAAAGCCCGCTCGACGGCCTGGGCGGCCCGCAGATGCCCCGCTCCAGCGGATACCGACAGGACCAGGACCCGATCGAACATGGCTGCCTCCTCCGAGCTTAGCGCCAGCCCGCCCCAAGACGGCCCTTGCGGCGGGAGTTGGGGCCGGGCCATGCGGTATCATCCCCTTCTCGGGATTATGGGGCAAGAGGTCGGTGACAGGTATTGGTGCTGAGCGATGGAACCATGGTGCTTTCCGTGGTAGAATGGAGTCCGTGGGCTGGCCGGCGGGTCGTGTGGCGTATGTCTGCCCACTTGAGGAGGGATAAGCGACCATGCATCACTGGAACAGGCACCCCCACAGATGGCTTCTGGGCGTCGTGCTCGTGAGTGTCGTGTCGGGTGCCGGCCTGCCGGTCCTGGCTGACGACGGTTTGGGGCTGGATCCATGTGCAGTCGAGGGCTTTCAGAAGGATGGCATCTGTGGGCATGCCCAGGCGGCCATTGCCCGGTTCGAGCGGCAGCAGAAGTTGGCTCTGGCCGGGCTGGCGGAAGTCCAGACTGACACCGACATCACCCACGTGTTTCTGGACCTGGAACTGAAGCCAACGCAGTACCAGCTGATTGGGACGGCCACGCTCACGGTTACCAGCCAATCGGACGGTCTGAGCGAGTTCACGCTTGATCTGCGGAGCGGCATGACCGTGGACGTGGTCAGCCTGAACGGAACGGTGGCGTCCTTCACACGGCCGGCCGACCAGATCCTGATCGCCCTGGACCGGCCGTACGCTTCGGGGGAGCAGTTCCAGGTTGCGGTGACCTATCACGGCACGCCGGACACTGATGGTTTTGGGGCATTTGGTTTTGACAGTCACGGGAGTCCGAGCACGCCGGTGGTTTGGACGTTGAGCGAGCCCTACTACGCCAGCACCTGGTGGCCCTGCAAAGAAGCCCACGTCAACATTGATGACAAGTTCACTCTGGACATGTGGGTTACCGTGCCTTCGAATCTGACAGTGGCGAGCAACGGGCTGCTACAGGGCACGGACACGCTGGACGGCAGCCGCAAGCGCTACCGCTGGCATGAGGGATATCCGATCAACGTTTACCTGGTATCGATGACCGCGACCAACTACACAACCTGGACGCAGACATACAGTTACGAGGGTGGTTCGATGCCGATCATACTGTATGCCTACCCCGAGTCGGCCGCGTCGGTCCAGAGCCAGACTGCCAGCGTCTACCAGATGGTCGCGGTTTTCAGCAGCGCCTACGGGCAGTACCCGTTCGTGAACGAGAAGTACGGCATCTGCCAGTTTCCCTGGGGTGGGGGCATGGAGCATCAGACCATCACCAGCCAGGGTGCATTTGCCGAGTGGCTCAATGCCCACGAGCTCTCCCACCAGTGGTGGGGAGACGCGGTCACCTGCAAGACATGGTACGACATCTGGCTCAACGAAGGGCTGGCGACCTTCAGTGAGGCGTTGTGGTTTGAACGCAAGAGTGGCGGGAGTTTCGCCGCCTACAAGAACCGGATGAACGAGCGCCGGCCGTCGAGTTCCTCCTGGGGCGGAACGGTTTACTGCTACGACATCAGTTCGGTTGGCAACATCTTCAACACGAACCTGAGCTACAACAAGGGGGCGTGGGTAGTGCACATGCTCCGCCACGTGGTGGGCGACGCGGCGTTCTTCGACGGCCTTGCGGCCTACCGGGCCGCCTACGAAGGCGGTTCGGCCACCACGGAGGATTTCCGGGCCGTGTTCGAGAAGGTCAGCGGCAAGGAGCTTGGCTGGTTTTTCGACGAGTGGATCTACAAGGGTGGCGCGCCGTACTACCGCTACGGCTGGCAGCAGGTCCAGATCGGCGCCCAGCGTTGGCTCCGCCTCCTCGTGCAGCAATACCAGACCAACTATCCGCTGTTCAAGATGCCCATCGACATTACGGTCACGACCAGCTTGAGCGCGCGGACCTACAGCGTCACCCAATGGGGGACCAGTCAATGGTACTTGCTACCTCTTGATGGGCCGGTTACCAAGGTGGAGTTCGACAAAGATGTGTGGATTCTCCGCGGTGCCGGCACCAACACCGCCTACCAGTACGGGCCGCCCAAGCTGATTGGCGTGACTCCGGCCCCGGGATCGATCGTGCCCCTCGCCCCGACGGTCGGCAGTGTCCAGCTGCAGTTCAGCGAGCCGATCAGCTACTCGGCGGAGGCGTTTGCCATCCGTGACGAGGCGGACATTCTCCTGTCCTTGACTCCGAGTTATGATGCCAGCAGCTACACGGTCGCGCTGTCCCTTGCCCAACCGCTCGAGGCCGGACACACGTGGACGGTGACGGTGGCCGACTCGGTCCGTTCCCAAGCGGGGAGCCTAGCCCTGGACGGCGAGGTCGGTGTGCCGCCCGCTCTGCCGTCGGGCGACGGTTTGGCCGGCGGAGGGGCCAGCATCTCTTTTTACACTGCGATGGCCCCCGACTTCGACCTCGACGGTGACGTGGACGGTGAGGACTTGTCAGGCGTACTCGCCCCCTGCTTTACCGGTCCGGATCTAGGTCCCGTTTCGGAGGACTGCAAGGTGGCGGATCTGGATGACGACGGCGACGTGGACATGTCCGACTTCGGTCTATTTCAGCGATGTTTCAGTGGACCTGGGGCGCACCCGGATCCGGCGTGCCTGTAGTGGACGGCGTGGCGGGCGATTGTTCTCGGCGAAGGGGGGGCGCGACTTGGGGGGTCGAGCCGGCGTGGTGGCGGCCGATTTTGCCGGTCCCGGGATCCGACCGGGCGCTGGTATCACGGGCGGTCTGACAAGCTGCCGAGGAACCGGCGGAGGGTGAGGGTCAACCCGGCGGCCAGGGCGAGCGACACTGACGCGACCAGGAGGCCGGGTTTGTAGGTTGCGGTGTGGTCCTTGAGCACGCCCATGATGTAGGGGCCGAGGAAGCCGCCACCGAGATTGCCGATCGAGTTGATCAGGGCCAGGCCGGCGGCCGCCGCGGTGCCGCACAGGAACATGGGGGGCAGGGCCCAGAACGGGCCGAGCGAACTCCATATTCCTGCTGCTGCCAGTGACAGGAAGGCAATGGCCCATACTGGCGAATCGGTCCAGGCGCAGAGCAGCAGGCCCATCGCTCCCAGGGCGCAACACGCCGCGGCATGCCTGCGCCGCTCCCCGGTGTGATCGCTGTGCCGGCCGAGCAGCACCATCGTAACCATTGCAGCGGTGAACGGTATCGCGCAGAGCAGTCCGACGCGGAGGTTGTCGGTCAGGCCGGTGACCTGTTTGACGATGGTGGCCAGCCAGAAGTTGATGCCCTGAAAGCCGAACATCATTGTTCCGTAGATGAGGCTCATGAACCAGACCCGCCAGTCGGTCAGGCCGGCGGCCAGCGAGATGTGGCCGCGGCTCTCGCGATGCAGACGGTCAGCGTCGATGCGGCCGGTGAGCCACTGCTGCTCCTCCGGGCTCAGCCAGCGGGCCTCTTGCGGTCGGTCGGTCAACAGGAAGAAGATTGCGAAGCCGCCGAGCACGCTGGGGATGCCTTCGAGCAGGAAGAGCCACTGCCAGCCGGCCAGGGGGTGTCCCAGGCATTGGGTGCCGTCCAGGCGAAGAAGGGCGCCGGCCAGTGGTGAGCCGATCATGCCGGAGAGGGCTGTGGCGGTCAGGAACCAGGCGACGGCCTTGGCCTGGTGGCGGAGTGGCAGCCAGTAGGTCAGGTAGAGCAGGATGCCGGGGGCGAACCCGGCCTCGGCCGCGCCGAGCAGGAAGCGCAGCACGTAGAAGCTCGTCGGGCCGCGCACGAAGAGCATCGCCGAGGAGATGATCCCCCAGGAGATCATGATGCGGGCGAGCCAGATTCTCGCTCCCACGCGCTGCATCACGAGGTTACTGGGCACCTCGAACAAGAAGTAGCTGACGAAAAAGATGCCCGAACCGATGCCGTAGACCGTCTCGCTGAATCCGAGATCGTCATTCATGGTGAGTTTGGCGAAGGAGACGTTGACCCGGTCGAGGTAGTTGAAGACGTACAGAACGACGATGCACGGGATCAGACGGAGAAGGACTTTGGTGACGGTGCGGGACTCGATCGCGGATTCGGGCGGGGGCTGGTCTGTCATCCCGTCTGCGCTCCTGAGCAGGTTGCCTGACCGTTCATTTCGGGGCCAGCAGGGGGCCGGAAAGCTGCGGTGGATAGAAGTAGCCCATGGAGGCCATGGCCACGTCAAGGCGATACAGGCGATCCTGCATCAGACAGAGGCGGCGTGTGGTAGCGGGGATCATGGTCAAATGGATGCGGATCTCGCCGGGAAGCGCGGTGATGATCTCCTCGCGCCAATCGCCGAGGCAATCGGCGATTGTGGTCACGGAGCCCTCGACGGCTTCGTAGGCTAGGCCTTCGTACTGTCGGATCCGCTGGCCGAGAACGAGCTCTTTTTGTGGGTCGGCGTCCCACCAGGCGGCCCGGGGGGCCAAGCCGCCGATCTCCTTGTCGCCGATCCGTTTTCCGTCGGCCGTGAACAGCCAGTAGGTCTTGACGTCGCGTTCACCAGCGTAGCACTCCTGGCCGGGGTAGCGGGCGACGATGTCGGCGACCATACCCGCGGAATGGACATGTTTGGTGGCCTCCGCGCAGCCCCAGAGCTTGTCACCGGTCCTGGCGTCCACCAGGCAGACGGCGTCGCGCTTCTGGGGCGGCTCGATGCCGCAGAAGACTTCCAATCCTGGACGAAGCGGATCGATGTCGCCGACGTAGCAGGCGTCGGGGTGGCCCACGCCGCGGGTCCACAGACCGTGTCCGTCGTCGTCCAGCACTGCGGAGCCGAGGATGATCTCGTCGCGCCCGTCGCCGTCGACATCCGCGGCGTGCATACCGTGCATGCCCTGGCCGTGGTAGCGGGTCTTCTCGTCCTTGGAGTTCCATCGCCAGACGAGCTTGAGCTGAGGGTCATAGGCTTCGACCTTGATCTGGGTGTAGGTACCGCGTTGGACGATGAGGTGAGGCCGCTTGCCGTCGAGATAGGCCACGCCCAGCAGGTTGCGGCAGTAGTAGTTGTACCGTTCGAAGCCGGCGCGGTCCGGCCAGTCCAGCTTCTGTTCGACCTTGCCGGTGAGGCCGTTGAGCTTGACCGCCCACTCCGGGCCGCTCTGGACGCGACCGTCGGCGTCGCGGGGGTCGCCCTCGCCGGCCTTGGCGTAGACCTCGGCCATGCCGTCGCCGTCGAGATCGTAGACCACATAGGGCGAGTACCAGATGCCCTCCTCGATGGACCAGCCCAGGTCATGACGCCAGAGGAACTTGCCGTCGCCGCGGTAGGCTTCCAGCTTGTAGGTGTCCTGGCTCTTCTTCCAGTAGCCCGGCTTCTCGTACGGATCGACGTTGAAATTGGGCTGCTTGATGATGTAATCGTAGCGGCCATCGCCGTCCAGGTCGGCGACGGCGACCTTCTGGGCGGTATAGTCACTCTGCAGCTTGATCGAGACGTATGGAAGACCCGGCTTCGGATTGGCCACTGGAACGGGTGACGAAGGCTGATCCGGCGCGCCGGGCGATGCCAGGCGAACCGCATACACGGGCACATCGGCACCGGGAGAAGTTGCCGCGGACTGATCGAGGAAGCAGGTGCGGTCCCGGATCGGCTGGGCTGTGACCTGGCGGAGTTCACCTCTCTCGGTTGCGGCCCTGAACACGTGGAAGGCCGCGTCTTTCGGATCGGACGCCAGCAGCCGCCAACCGATGTACATCGTGCCGTCCGCCTGCCGGAGGGCGACGACGCCGCGGTCCAGTTTCTCGGCCAGCTGGCCCCACGCCCCTGCCGTGGACAGGAGGAAGCCAACGACAGTACCCAAGAGCGATCGCCACATAGAGCACCTCATCTGCCGCCGATCATCGGCGGATTCCCCGGGCCTTGAAGAACGTGTAGCAGAACGTGCCGTCGGACTCGGCCGTGCGATACAAGTCACGGATCCCCTGCTCCCAGTCGGGTGTGCTCATCAAGCCTGCCGCGAGGGCCCGTTCGCGAACGCCCTCGACCATCGCGGTGAAGGTGTTGCGGGTAAAGCCCTCGACCAGCTCGGGGCGACTGGCGTCCGCGTAGACCATGCGCGGGGACACGACCACCTCGGCGAATCCCGTCGCGGTCAGGAGCGGATAGAGCCTTCGGCCGATGAGCGAATCCCCACCGGCCTTGGCCTGGAGGTTTACCAGGCACTGGATGGCTTGCTGGGCGAATCGGCTGTCGGGGTGGAAGTAGGCCGAGCCGTGGTCGCCCTCGATGGTGGTCACTGTCCCGCCGGGCTTGAGCATCTGTCGCAGGCTGCGAAGGGCTCCGGGGGGATCGGTCAGGTGCTCCAGGGTGAAGCAGACGAAAACATGGTCAAATGTCCTGGGCTTGAAGGGCAGCTTCCGGATGTCGGCCACCTGGAAAGTGACGTTCGCCGCGCCGGTTGCGGCCACGGCGGCCCTGGCCTGCTCGATGGACTGCGGGGAGATGTCGACCGAGGTGAAGTGGGCGCGAGGACTATGAGCGGCGAGGATGACTGTCTGAGCCCCGACGCCGCAGCCGGCCTCAAGCACCCGGCTGCCCGCCGGGTAAATCGTATCGTGGTGGAGAAGGTCGGCCAGAGCGTTGGCCTGGTCGCCGAGCCGCTCCTTTTCCCTCTCCGAGTAACCGTGAACGTATGCCCTGGTGGTCATGTGCTGAGCCGCTCCGTGCTGGGGCGACGGCCGTCGCGTCTGGCTGACCGCGCCGTCATGTTGGCCATGATACTCGGGGGCTCGCCGAGATGGCAAAGGGACCTTGAGCTGGTCCGGTCGCAAGGCACGGTGGGCCCCGGCATGGATGTCGTTCATGCCGGGGTACTCCGTTGCCTGGATCGTGTCGATCCGGTGAAGGCCTCGGACACGGGCGCGTCCGCCGGGTCGGGGTCAGCGACGGCGGCGGACCAGGACGGACACGGCCAGGAGCAGACCGAAGGCCGTGGCAGGTTCGGGAACCTGGATCGCCCAGAGGTCAAACGCCGTGCCGCTCATTTCCGTAGGCGCGTCGACGTCCAGATACCCGATCGAGCCATCGATCACTCGCACGCCGGCGGGGGTGAAGCTGAGTCCGGAATCCCGGACGAGATGGAGCAGCCCGGTCTTGGTGCTGACGAAGACGTTGTCGTAGTCCGACCAGACGGCGATGCCGGTTGCGCCGCTGAAAAGGTCGTTGTGCGAGCGGACCAGTTGTCCGCCGGCGAACTCGTCGAAACCGGAATCGCGGAGGCCGAAGGTAATCGTGACGTTGCGCGACCGGCAGGCCACGTCGATGTAGCTTCCGGGGAAGATGTCGCCCATCTGGGCCCAGGTGGTCGCCCCGGTGCGGTTGTACTCGTAGATCGTGCCGTCGCTCTTGAGTGCCCACAGCCGATCCTGGTCGTTGGCGATCGTTCCGGCGACGAAATCAGAACCGGTGGCGATGGTGGATTCGACGATCCAACTGGGGCTGACCCAGCGGATCTCGTTGATCCCGCCGGCGTCGGTGATGAACATTCGCGAACCGTTGCGCAGGTCGTCGCTGTCCACGTCGCGCACGGTCGGGCTGTTGAGTACCTGGCCGGCGAGGCCGTACTGGCCGGGGGGGCCGGCAAGTCGATAGTACTCGGCCACGCCGCTCGCGTCGGACAGGGCGACAATCTCGTTGATGCCACTGGCCTGATAGGCAGCCACGCCGTGCGTGAAACTGCCGGGCGCGAAGTTGGGTGAGTTCCATGCGTCTCCGGTGTAGGTCCATTCGACCATGTTCCCGGCCAAGGCGATGCCCGGCAACAGCAGGCCGGTCAACGCCACCATGAGTATCGTTCGCTGGATATGCATCGCTACTTTCCTCCCTTCAAGAAAAGCTGTGCTTCCAGGCCTGGCCCTCGCCATGCCATGGTGAAGTTTACGCTGATGCTCACTTTCCGCAAGCAGAATCCGCGGTGATGGCCGGCCCCTTCCAGCAGTTTTTGAATGCCTGGAGGTCGACCCCGTCCACATCTGTGTCATGATCGCGGTCAAAGCACTTGCACTTTGCGGCGTCGAAGAAAGCCATGCCGCCGTCGCCGGTGTAGCAGGCCTGCCAGAGGCCGAAATCGGCCTGGTCCACGTCGCTATCGGCATCCGCGTCGGCGAACGGGACGCTGCATCCGGTGACGGGCAGGCCGGTGACGCCCCGGCAGTACAGCAGCGCGCCGGGGATGCTGGCGCCCTCGGTACTGGTGGCGACATCGCGATAGGGTTGCGGGTCGATGACCCGGACATTCGCGGGATCGAACTTGAGATGATCCGGGCCGCCGATCGTGCGGGGCACGTACAGCAGGCCGCCGGTGGTGCTCACGAAGAGGCTGTCCTGATCGACCCAGGTGGCGATCCCGGTTGCCCCGGAGAACAGGTTGTCGTGCGAGCGAACGATCTGCTGGTTCTCAACTTCGTCGATGCCGGTGTCGCGGAGCAGGAAGACAAGGGCTGTCGGATAGAGGGATCTTGCCGCGACGTCGACGTATCCGCCGGCGATGGTGACCCCCTCGTTCCAGGTCAGCTCGCCCACGCCGGACCGAATGAACTCGCGAGCATTCCCGTTCTGGATCGCCCACAGCCGGTCCTGGTCAAAGGCGATGACCGCGCTGGTGAAGCCGGAGCCGACCGCGACGGTGGAGGCGAAGCTCCAGACTCCGCTGCCCCAGAGGTACTCGGCAATCCCCGATTCATCGGCAACGAAGATGCGTGAACCGTTTCTGCTGTCATCCGAAGTAAGATCCGTCGCGTTCAGGAGATCCAGTTTGGCCCCGGTCGGGGACCAGCTGCCGTTGCCGTACAGCCACTCCTCAACGCCGGCCGCACCGATCAGCCCCACCAGCATGGGCGAGACGCCGTACATCCAGACGGATGCACCGTGGGCAAAATCACCGATGATGCTGGAACTGTTCTTAAAGGTCATCACGCCGCCGATCTGAGCCCAACGCTTGATCTCGCCGGCCGAGGTGACGGCATAGGCCACCAACGTTCCCACCGCGTCCTCGGTGGGAACGTCCACGTCGCGGTACCCTGCCGCGTTGTCAATGACGGTCACGCCCGCGGGGGTGAAGTTCTGAGTAACCGGATCGCGTGCCAGGTGCAGCAAGCCGCTCTCGGTCGCCACGAAGACGTTGTCGTAATCCGACCAGACCGCGATGGCGGTGGCTCCGGTAAAGAGGTTGTTATGCGAACGGAGCAGTGAGCCGGCCGAATACTCGTCAAAGCCGGTCGCACGCAAGGCAAACACCAGGCCGGCGTCGGGAGCCTTGGCCAGCGACTTGGCGGTCACATCGACGTAACTGCCGGTGATGGTGGCTCCCGACTCCCAGGTCGTTGCCGCGGTTCGGTTGAACTCGCGGAGGGTGCCGTTCTGGACCGCCCAGACTCGATCCTGGTCATTGGTGATGACCAGGGCGGTGAAGCCTGACTCCGTGGAAATGGTAGATTCGAGCAGCCAGGGCGAGTCACTCTGCCTGTATTCGGCCAGGCCGGTCGAACTGGCGACGAAGATGCGTGCCCCGTTGCGGGTATCGTCGGAATCAACGTCTGTGGCGGTGGCATCGAGGACGTTCATGCCGGTGAGGTCGTACACACCGGGGGTGACGAGGCCCATCACATACTCGTGGATCCCGGTGGTATTTGTGGCGGCGAGACCATTGCCGGCCAGGCCGCCGGCTGTGTAGATGGCCAGTCCGTGGGTAAAGCCATTCGTAGCCAGGGTGGGATCAGCTACCCAGGAGCCGCCGGCGATCTTGCCGGACCATTCCTTCATGTCCGCCCGCGATGGAGCGACAAACAGAGCCGCCAGCAGGATTACTCCACCGGAGCCCGCCAACCGGAATTGACTGAACTTCATGACCGTCCTCCTTCGTATCTGACTTGCCTTGCCGGCCAATCAAAACGCCCCAAACAGCCGTTGAGGAACTGCATCCAGTTCCAGAAAGGCCTGAAGCAACATCCCCACCCCGTCGGTACTCTCGTAGTAAGGTTTGGCGGGGTGGCCCTTGAACATGCCGTTCACGAACAGCTTGCGTGCGGCCTCGCGTCCCAGTCGTTTGGCGATATCGAGGTAATGCGGGTCGTAGGTAGCCAGGTAGAGATGAACGTAGAACGAGATCACTCGCCCGTAGTTTTCCGCGTAGGTACCACCTGTTTTTGCGACCAGCGGCAGGGCCGCGGTGAGTTCGTCGTACCACCGCCGGCCGATCCTTGCCGGCAGATTCGCCTCGATGACCGCCGCCCACCGGCGAGCGGAGGTCAGCAATTCCGGATCGCTGCAGAGTTCGTACCCGAGCACGCAGGACTGGGCGGCGATTTCGGCGAACTCGTAGGAATAGATGAGCGTGCGCCACATATCGATCGGACCGGAGGGCATGACTGCGTCGTAGCCGGGCCCCTTGGGTTGCTGCGGCACGGGGGTACCGTCCAGGGCCAGCATGGCCCAGTAGTCGTTCATGGGTGCATCGTAGGCATACCGGTCATAGGCCTTGAGATGCGAGACCGCCATCTCGCGGAAGAACGGGTCTTGAGTCAACTGGTAGCAGCGGAGCAAGAGGCTCGCGTAAGGCCCGGGAATGGTGGTGAAGCAATGGACGGAGTCATAGCGGCCGGTGACGATGGGGGCATCCGGAATGAGCAGGGTGGTCGTGTTGCGGTGCCGCCAATGCCAATTGACCACGAGCTTGGAGCGATTTAACCAGGTCGTGTCGCCGGTCTTGGTGTAGAGGTAGGCGAAGGCGAGGGCGAACTCGCCCCCGGCGAACGCGAAATCGCAGCCCCGCGACGCATCGTCGTGGCGGTTGAACTCGCCGGTCGTCTTGTCCACGATATGCCAGGTCCAGATGCCCTCGATCTCGCGGCGAGTCGCGACCGGATCGATCCGCCAGAGGTCATCCCAGATGGGGTGGAGAATCAGGGTTTCGTGGGGTCCGTTCGCATCTCCGCCGGCCTGGTCGGCGTAGGCATCGTAGAAAATGTGCGAGCCCCAGACGAGCATGCCGTTGGGTTTGACTACGTGGGCCAGGGTGTAGGCGATGTAGTCGTCGGCCGCTTTGGCATATCGGGAGTTGGGGGTGAGTTGGCTGCAGCGATACAGGGCCCGGATGGTGGCCTGGTCGTACCAGAGGTTGGAGCCGCGCGGGTTACGGCGTTGCGGCCGGCCCTCGCAGCGCACGTTGCCATCCAACAGGAGTGGATTGGGCGGTGAAATGCGGTCCTGCACATCGATGATGCTCATGATCATCGGGGTCTCGACCGGGCCGTAGCGATCCGTGCCGTAGTCCAGCAGGTTGTCCAGATGCTGAAGGACGTATTCTCGCCACCCGAGCACTGTTGGCGTGCAGGGCGAAGGCAGGTCCTGGCCGGACATGCACGCCTGCAGAAGGCCAAAATCACCGAGGTCGATTTCGCCATCGCGGTCCATGTCCGACTCGAGGCAATCGGTGGATCGCGGCACGCCCTCGCCCGACAGGCAGGCGAGGAATCCGCCAAGATCCTCCGCATCGACGTCACCGTCGAAATCGAGATCGCCGTCGCCCCTGATCGCGGGGTAGTTGAAGACCGCCGCGGGCGTCAGGCCGTACACGCTGATCGGTCCGACGGTGTTTTCGGTCTCGCAGGTGACGTCGAGGTAGGGTCCCGCGGCATCGATGAGTCTGACGTTGGCCGGTTCGAACTGGAGGCTACTCGATCCCGTGGTGGTCGTGCGGAGCAGGTGCAGCAATCCTCCCGTCGCGCTCACAAAGACGTTGTCCTGATCGGACCAGGTTGCGATGCCGGTGGCCCCACTGAACAGGTTGTTGTGGGTGCGGACGATGCGGTTGTCCTCGATTTCGTCCAGGCCGGTGTCGCGAAGCAGGAAGACGACGGCCGTCGGGCAGGCTGAGCGAACGGTCACATCCACGTAGTTGCCGGAGAAGGCCCGGCCGGCGGACCAGGTGCTTCCTCCGGGGGCGCGGGTGTACTCGCGTACCGTGCCGCCCTGCACCGCCCAGAAGCGATCCTGGTCGTTACCCACCGCTCCGGCGGTGAAGCCTGGACCGGCGGCAACGATCGACACCGGGTTCCATGTCGTTGTATTCCAGAGGTACTCGGTCACGCCGCGGTCGTCGACGAGGAACAGCCGGGAGCCGTTTCGTCGGTCGTCGGACACGATGTCGCGGCCGAAGGAAGTGGCAATGGAGTAGCCGGTGGGGGTGAAGCCGATGTATTCGTGTACGCCGGCTGAGTTGATGAGGGCCATGGCGTTGGGCAGACCGCCGGCGGTATAGAGGGCCATGCCGTGCCCGAAGTCGCCTTCGAGGGCGGTAGCCGGATGCCACTGGCCGTTGGACAGGGTCCACTGCCGGACACCGGCGGCGGCGGGGACGATGGTGGCGAGGGTGATGAGCGCGCCCACCCCGGCGGCGCGCTGCCAGTGTCTCGCCTCGGCCATCCCCATCCTCCGCATCCGCTTCACCGGTAGCTACTCCTCGGTTGATCTGATCTCACGACCGGGGGGTGTCACTTGCTCGGCGCCAGTGGCCGCCCCCGATCTGACCATTCGAGCCAGTACTTGGCCCGCACGAAGTTGGCATGCCCGTCGGCGAAGACCATGTTGCCCCCCTTCAGGATGACGTGTGGATCCTCTGGATCGTCGATCACCAGGTTCTGCCCCGGGTTATCCGCGTCATGGATGATGCAGACTTCGGCCATCTTCTTGGTCTTGCCGACCTGAAGCGGCCAGGTCTTGTCGTAGGGAGGGTCGGCGTAGTTGAACCGCCAGCGGGCCGGGGTCGATTCGCCCGGCCCCACCGTGGGATCGACCTTGATGTAGTACAGGAACGGGATGTATTCGAAGGCCATGCCCTGGCGAGTCGTGCCGCGCACATAGGGCCCGCAAAGAAATAACCTGAACGATTCTACCGTCGCGGCGAGACTATGTAGTTCCAATCGCCGTGAAACGGCTCTGGCCTGACGTGGAGTCGGCCCAGTTCTGCATCACTCACTTTGAGGCG
>JAGNEZ010000085.1 GCA_018003015.1 Phycisphaerae bacterium
ATCTTCAAGAGGGTAGGTTTCCACTACATCGCCGAAAACGCCATCCAACCCCGCTGATCGCCCGGAGAACGCGGATGCCAACCCGAAGATCTTTTCAAAATCGCAGTTGTTCAGTAACTTGGGCTAGGGATGGCCGGCGGGGGTTTGTCGCGATTCCGCGGGCTCGATGATGGTTTCCGCCGTGGAGGGGGAAGGCGGGGCTCGGCTTGATCCCTGGCCGGATTGCCGGTAGGCTATGGCACTCGGTCACCCCACGACGGGCGGTGTATTGGCATAAGGTTCTGTTTTGAAAGAGTTTACGCATGAGCAAGGCGATCGAATCTCGCGTCATTGAGATGGGCAAGAACATTGTTCGAATGACCACGGCGGCCGGTTCGGGTCATCCCTCGAGCGCGTTGTCGCTCGGGCACCTGGTGGCCGCTCTGATGTACTCGGAAATGCGCTACGACCCGGCGAATCCATGGAATCCGGCCAGTGATCGGCTGGTGCTCAGTGAAGGGCACGCGGTGCCGGTGGTGTATGCGGCCTATGCGGATCTGGGCGGCGTGGTTGGCCGGTCGCCGGAGCAGAAGCGGGCTCTGACGGTGAACGATCTGCTCACGCTTCGGGAGTGGGATAGTGAGTTGGACGGCCATCCGAACCCTGCGGAGGGTTTTCCCTTCTTCGATTCGGCGACGGGCTCGCTTGGTCAGGGGCTCAGTGCCGGGGCGGGTTTGGGTTTGGCCGCCCGGCTGAACAAGAGCGACAAGCGGATCTTCGTCATCATTGGTGACGGCGAGTCGCGGGAGGGGCAGATTTGGGAGGCCATTGATTTCATCGCCGACCACAAGTTGACCAACGTGGTTCCGATCTTCAACTGCAACGGTCAGGGCCAAGCGGACTATGTTTCGCCGCAGCAGTCGTCCAAGACGACGGCGGCGAAGCTAGAAGCCTACGGGTACAAGGTGGCGGTGATCGACGGGCATGATCTCAAGGAGATCATGAAGGCTCTTCGCAAGGTGGGCAAGGGCAAGAAGCCGCACGCGATCGTGGCCGAGACGGAGAAAGGCTGGGGCGTGAAGTCGCTCAAGGCTCACACCAACCATGGCAAGCCGCTGCCCAAGACCGAGGTGGAAGCGGCGATGGCGAGTCTGGACAAGGCGGCGGCGAAGCGTGAGGTTCCGGCGGCGGTGAAGGAAGTACCCCGGCCGCCTAAACCTGGGGCGCTGAAGCTGCCGAACCGCAACGGGCAGATCAAGATCGAGCCGTTCGGTGAGTCGGTCAAGCGGGCCAAGCTCGAGGATGCGGTGGCCAAGGGGAAGGTCTCGACGCGGCGGATGTACGGTGCGGCTCTGGTGTCGCTGGGGCTGGCCGACGAGCGGATCGTGGCGGTTGACGGGGATGTGAGCAACTCCACGTTTGCCGAGCCGTTCGGCAAGATGTTCCCGAAGCGTTTCTTCGAATGCAAGATTGCCGAGCAGAACATGATTACGGTCGCGGTCGGCCTGGCTGCGGGGGGGATGATTCCGTTCGCCAGCTCGTTCGCCAAGTTTCTGGCCCGGGGGTACGACCAGATCGAGATGGCGGCGATCACCCGGGCGAAGATCAAGATCGTGGGTTCGCACGCGGGGGTTTCGCTGGGTGCCGACGGGCCGAGCCAGATGAGTTTGCCGGACATGGGTTTCTTCCGGGGCTATGCTTACGCGGACGATGGGCGGGGCAACCCGGCGGCGGTGGTGTTTCACCCGGCCGACGCGGTGGCCGCCTACCGGATGGTCGAACTGGCCGCGAACACGCCGAGCATGTGTTATTTGCGCACCCATCGGCCGGACGTGGCCCTGATCTACCCGCAGGATGCGATCTTCGAGATCGGTGGCTCGAAGCAGTTGGCGGAGGGCAACAGCGTGACGCTGGTTTCCAGCGGCTACATGGTGACGCCTGCACTGCAGGCGGCGAAGCAGCTCAGGGAGTTGGGCGTGAAGTGCAACGTGTTCGACGCCTACTGCCTGCCGCTGAATGCCGCCCCGATTCTGGACGCTGCCCGGAAGGCGAACGGCAAGATTCTGGTTATCGAGGACAACTTCGTGGGGGGCTTCTACAGCGCGATTGCGGAAGCCGCCGCTCAGGCTGGTGAGGTTCGGGTTTTCGGAATGACCTGTCCGCGGGTGCCCAAGTCGGGCAAGAGCGGCGATATCATTCTGGGCAAGCTGGGCCTGGGCCCGGATGGCATCGTGGCGAAGGCCAAGAGTCTGGCGTAGTCGCGGGGCAGGGCTGTGGGCCGTGTTCCGGAGTGGTGCGGCCGGGGCTTGAAGGGCGTCGTCGTCCTGGCCGGGATGCTCGGATCGTGAAAGTGGGGTCGGGGCCTCCTGCGGTGTTGTCGGCGAGGCGTCGGGGCCGATCTTGGCTGAGGGCCAAATCATGTGTTCACTCGCTCTGGCCGCGGCGGTGATCCTGGCCGTTCCCGGCCGGCAGCCGTCGCCCCGACTGGTGGTCGAAACCGAGGAAGTCGTCACTTCTTACGTTCCCGCGAACAATGGCGCTGGCCCGTCGTGGTGTTATGGCTCCACGATTGTCGCCCGGCAGGATGACGTCGTCTTCGCCTCAATGATCGAGACCGGCAAGGACGTTCCCCCGCTGTGCAATACCCGCTGGCAGTTGTGGCGGCGTGATGCGGCCGGCTGGAAGCTCGTTCAGCACGAAGGGTTCTATCGTCAGCGCGAGCCGTGTCCGATCGGCGTGTTTCGGGGTGGTCCGGTTTTTCTCTCGGTCAATCCGTCCACCGAGCCGCCCGGCACGCAGTATGGGGCCTGCCACCCGCTGGTCCTGCAGTTCGACGTCCGGAAGCCGGGCGCCAAGCCGGTTGAGCTCGAACCGGTGTGGGCGGTGGGCACGCATTTCACGGACCATTCCTACCGGGGCTTCGCGGCCGACGGCGAGAGCGGGGAACTCCTGCTGCTGAACATCAACGCCAGGAGCGGCGAGCAGTTCGTTTCGCATCGTGACCGCAAGGGTGCGTGGCATGCCCGAGGCACGATTCGCTTTCCGATCCGATCGTGCTATCCGCAGGTGGCTCTGCGTGGCGGGGCGGCTCACGTCCTTGCCATCGGCGACATCGTCGAGCCGAACGAGGAGTGGCGCAGACTGAAGCTGGAGAAGACCGGTAGCAAGTGGGACTACGTGTTTCGGCGGCTGTTTTACGCTTTCACGCCCGACCTGTCCGCCGAGCCGTTTTCCGAGCCGATTGAAGTGGACAGCGTGGAGAAGACCGCTGGCCACATGACCAATCTCGATCTGCACGTGGATTCTGTCGGGGCGGCCCATCTGCTCTATCTGAAGCGGCCGCACCAGTACGCCTTCCTTCGCGACAAGTACTTTCCCGGCCAGCCGATGGTCAATCTGCTCGAATACGTGATCATCCGGGACGGCAAGGTTGCGTTACGGCGAACGTTGGCCGGTGCGCATTCCGACGGCGGGGGGGCAGATCCTCTCTATGCGCGGTTTCACGTCGTTTCCGACCAGCGGCTGGGGGTGATCGTGGCGGGTACGGGCACGGGTGTGGGCGGCAGGCCGGTGTTCGCCAACTGGTGGGGCCCGATTGGCTCGGGTGACGGCGCGGTCGAGCTGGTGCAGGTGGAGATGAGGGCGCCCATGAGGTCTTATTTCACCGCCACGCCGCGCGGCGGCTCCCGTCCGTCGCGGATCCTCGATCTGTTCGGCACGGCCGATGACAGCCTGCAATTCCGTTACGCCCGCGTCGTGGTCGGGGATGAAGGCCGTTAGGCAGCTCGACTCCGAGTGGGGCTCAACTGGCGGAGTGGGCGGGGGGCAGGAAGGGGCGCACCCGCTCGGCCAGCAGCCGGTATCCCTCGGTGTTGAAGTGAAGCCGGTCGGCGACGAAGAGCTCTGGGCGGGCCTGCCCGTCGGGGGTCAATGACATATCGTAGGTCTCGACGTACTTGAGGTAGTCGTGCTGTCGGGTATAGGCCTTGACCAGGTCGTTGAGGGCCTTGTTCGCGTCGCGTTCGGTCCAGCGGGCCGGGGCCGGGCAGAGGGCGATGTACGCGATCTGGGTCTGGGGCAGTCGGGCGTGGACCTTGGCGACAAACGCCTTGTATTCCTCGAAGACCTGGCTGGCCGACTTTCCCGCGTGAATGTCGTTTCCGCCGGCCCGGAGGAAGATCATCCGAGGCTGGTATGGGAAGATGATTCGCTCGGCGAAGTGGGTGGAGTCCACGATCTGAGAGCCGCCGAAGCCGCGATTGATGACCGTGTGTCCGGGGAAATCCTCGGCGAGCGTTTTCCACATCCGGATGGTGGATGAGCCGATGAACAGGATTCCGCCCTTGGTCGGCGGCCTGATGCGGTCCGCCTGTTCGTAGGCCGAGACCTCCTTTTCCCATCGTGCGAAGTTGTGCGCGGGGGCGGCGGCCGGCGTGGTCACAGGCGGGGCGGCGTTCTGCGGCGGGGGCTGGCTTTTTGGTCGTTCGGTGCAGGCGGCCGGCAGCATGAGACCGCACAGTACGATCATTGTGACAATCCTGTTGATGCGCACGAGGGGCTCCTTTATCGAGAGACGGCTCAGAAACGAGGACTTCTGCGTTCTCACCGGGTCTTCCTCCGGGCAGGGAGACGGTCAAGCTGCCGGGGCAGCAAGCCCGGCGAAGGCCTCCGCACGGTCATCTCGGCGCCGACAGTCGCTGCCGATCGACCCCGCGATCGGGCAGGTCTGAAGCCGCCGCGAGCTTCCATCATGGTGAGCGGCCGCCGGCACGTCAACCCGGGCATGCCGAGGGCTTTCATTTGCTGTCGTGGCCAGCCTCGGAGGCGATGATCTGGAGCCTCTGGCAACCAGGAAAGGGAGTCTAAGTACACATTTGGAGTCCTCTGGCGAGTTCATCGATTGTCAGGCAACGAGGTTTTCTCAGGGATTGTGTGAAGGATCGCAAAAAGAGGGTTTTCGATCAACTCGCCGCCATAGCGCGGGTACAATCAGGTAAGGAGTCTCGAGTTACCCGATCCCGCGACAGGGTCCACGCGAACGAGCGAACGGCGTTCGGCGATGCCTGCCCCGGACCCTCGCCAGCCGGGGCGTTGCGGACACGGATGCGAACGGCGACGGTACCCTGGACTGCAACGACCGTCGTCCGAATGATCTGAACAAGACTTGGCCTAGTCAGCGTGGATGCGGCGTGTCGATCAGATGTCGGTTCATATACGACTGTTTCTATAGTATATTCAAGTTTCAACGCTCGGGCGGGGATGGGCAGGTCGTGCCTGGCTGTTGTGGTCAGGGCGGGGAAGTGTTCACACGTTGTGTCCCAGGCGGTGACGGTGATTTGGCCGGGATCGACGGGCGACTTGACAGAGTGTTGGGGCGTCATGGGGCTCTCTTTCGGGGGCGGGGGAGTGAGGCTGGCGTCTGTGGCCCGGGGGAGTGGTGGGGATCCCGGTTGGCGCTTTATTCCTGGAGTTGAGGATACCGGGGTTTTGGGGTAGACATGGACATGTCGGACACCCATTGCCGGTGGCAGCCTGGTGTATCAGCATGACGACCCCGTTCAATCGAGACCTTGAGCGTTATTCGCGCCAGATGTTGTTTGCCCCGCTGGGCGAGGAAGGGCAGCGGCGGCTACTCAGCTCGCGGGTGGTGTTGATCGGTTGCGGGGCGCTGGGGAGCACGCTGGCTCAGTTGCTGGTCCGGGCGGGGGTGGGTGTTCTTCGGATGATCGATCGCGACCTGGTTGAGCTATCGAATTTGCAGCGACAGGTTCTGTTTGATGAGGATGATGTTCGTGCCGATCTACCCAAGGCGGAGGCTGCTCGCCGGAAGCTGGTGAGGATCAACGGCGCGGTGACGGTAGAAGCGGTCGTGGACGATGTGAACCACGAGAATATCGAGGACTACTCCGAGGGCGCCGATCTGCTGTTGGACGGGACGGACAATTTCGAGACGCGGTTCCTGATCAACGATCTGGCGGTGAAGACGGGCCGGCCGTGGGTGTACGGGGCGTGTGTAGGTTCGCGGGGGATGTCGTTACCGATTCTTCCGGGGGATGGGCCGTGTCTGCGGTGCGTGGTGGATGAGCCGCCTCCGGGGGAGATGAATCCGACGTGCGAGACGGCGGGTATCCTCGGTCCGGTGGTGGGAATGGTCGCGAGCCACCAGGCGATGGAAGCGATCAAGATACTGGCTGGCCGGATCGAGGCCGTGGATCGGCGGCTGCTGGTCTTTGACGCGTGGGCGAATCAGGTATCGCGTGTGGATGTTCGCAGAGCTTACACGGACGGTGACTGTGCCTGCTGCAAGGGGCGGGAGTATGCCTATCTGGGTGGACGGCTGGCGGGCCGGACGGTGACGCTTTGCGGGCGAAACGCGGTTCAGGTTTACCCGGCGCACAAGTCGGCGGTTGACTTTGCCGCTCTGGCGGCCAAGCTCCGGCCGATCGCCAAGGGTGAGCCGCGATTCAGTTCGCTGTTGTTGAAGGCGGTGGTGGACGCCTATGAACTGACCGTCTTTCCGGACGGGCGGGCCATGATCAGGGGTGTGGACCGGCCGGAGGATGCCCGGACGGTGTACGCCCGATACATTGGGTCGTAGCATGGGGTGTGTGTTGCTGTCGCGAGGTGTCGTCGCCATCGACCGATGGGAGGGTCGCACTGTGACGAGACGACCGTCATTTCGCTTCTGGATCTGTGCTGTCGTGTTTTCGTTGTCGTTTTCCGGGGCATGGGCTGACGGTGGTGATGATGGGGAGGATCGCGTTCGGCTGATCAGCGGTGATTTATCGCTGGAATGGAACCTGCGAGTCGGGCGGTTTGATCTCTTTGGCCGCGATGGCCGTCCGCTGCTCAGGAATGCGACCGGGGCGGTGATGTCATCGTCGGGAGCGGTTCTGACTTCGGACGCTCGCTATGCCCGCAGCAGCAGGATAGTCGGCTCCGGCGATCCGGTCGTGGGCGGTCGCTGTCTGGTCGTGACATGCAGGGATCAGGAGCGGGTGCTGGATGTGGAGTTGCGGATCACGCTGCTCGGCGGTCGGCAAGGGGCGGTTTTCGAGTTGCTTTTCACCAACGTGTCGAAGGAAGACGTGCTTGTGCCTTTCTGCGAGCCGCTGCGGGCGGCCACGGAGGAGGGGGGCGGGTGTCTGTTTGGGGCCCACGAGGGCTCCACTCTGGTTGACGCGATGTTGACGAACGGGCGGATCTACTACGACTCGGGTCAATTGCTCGCGTTCAGTCCGGCGACCTCGGACGAAGAGATCATCAGCCATTGGAATGCGGCCTTTCATGTCCCGACGACGCAAGCGACCCTGGTGGTCGGATACCTGGACAACAGCCGGGCGGAGGGGGTGATCGCGGCGAGCTGGGTGCCGGCGGGTACGACGGAGGCGGTGCGTGCGGCGTTCAATCTGGCGGCTCGCTCGTTGTACAACGGCTACTTTGTGGTCAAGCCGGGCTCCACGGTGAGTTCGGGCCGACTGCTGTTTCTGGTATCGCCCGATCGGTTCAACGGCTTGGAGACATACGCGGATCTTGTCAGGCGGTTGTATCGGGTGCGGTTGAATCCGGTCATCAACGGCTGGTGTTCGTGGTTTGTGACCTACGGTGATGTGACCGAGAAGGAGGTTCTCAGGCATGCCGAGTATGTCGCGAAGGAGCTCAAACCGTACGGCATGGAATGGGTGCAGGTCGATGACGGTTATCAGACCGCGTTAGGCAACTGGGAGGGCAACAACAAGTTCCCGCACGGGATGAAATGGCTGGCCGGCAGGATTCGCGAGATGGGTCTGAAGCCGGGGATCTGGGTTGCCCCGTACGCCATCTCGGCCGATACCGATGTGGCCAAGCAGCATCCCGACTGGCTGGTACAAGGCCCGGACGGCGAGCCTCAGGGCATCGTGCCCGAGCATCAGCGGCAGGCTCAGTACATTCTCGACGTGACTCATCCGGGCGCTCGCAAGTGGCTTGAGGGTTTGTTTCACACCCTTGCCCGGGAGTGGGGTTACGACTTCATCAAGACGGACTTTGTGGAATGGACCCTCCTTGCGGCTGAGCGTTACGCGGATCCCACGGTAAGCAAGGCTCAGGCCTATCGCACGGGCTGCCAGATCATGCGTGAGGCGATCGGGCCGGACAGGCACCTGCTGGACTGCGGCCCGGGGCCGGTGGTGGTGGGCCTGATTGACAGCATGCGGATTGAGCTGGACCGGCCGTCACCCCCGTTCACCGTGTGGGAGCACTATGCGGGGTGGCCGAACAGTGTGATTCCCTCGGTGGCCAAGCGCTACTACCTCCACAACCGGATGTGGATCAACGATGCCGACCACCTTCGCACTCGCGATCTGAGCATCCCGCAGGCCCAGGCGGCGGCGACGAGCATTGCCTTGTCGGGCGGCACGACGATCTCGGGTGATCCCGTGGCCGACCTTGATCCCGAGCGGCTGGCGATTACCAGGAAGATCTTGCCTGCGCACGGCGAGACCGCCCGGCCGCTCGATTTGTTCGACCGGCCCCTGGCGGAGACGTTTGTGCTGACGATCCGCAAGCCGTTTGGGCAGTGGTGGCTGGTCGGGTGCTTCAACGGGGAGACCGGGGCCACGACTCGGGAGCTGGATCCGGTCTGGCTGGGCCTGAGCGCGGAGCGGACCTACCTCGTCAGCGAGTTCTGGTCGCAGCGGCTGATTTCGGAGACGAAAGGTCCCATCCGGCTCGCCTTGGAGCCGACTTCGGTTCAGCTGTTGTGCATTCGGGAGCGGCAAGGGGTTCCGCAGGTATTGGGCACGGATAGGCACTTCACGCAGGGAGCGGTGGAGCTGGCCGAGGTGCGCTGGGACGCGGCCGCCGCGACGCTTTCGGGTGTTGCCTTGGGCAGGCCGGGCATGGAGTGGGTGCTGTCGGTGTACGTTCCCGCGGGGTATTCAATTGACGAGAGCCTGAGTGCCCAATCCGGCTTCTCCGGCATCGATCTGGAGGCTCCGCTGTTGCGGGGTCGCCTGGGCTTTGAAGCGGTGGAGCGAAAGGAGTGGTCGTTGCGGTTCAAGGGATCCGGGCGGTGAATCGCCTCATCGCTCCAAGCGGGGCTCGATCCAGACGCCCCAATCGTTTCCGGGGCCGTCGCCGCCGTCTTCGGTCACCAATTCCAGCGAGCCGACTCCGGAGACATCCACGTCCAGGTTGCGCAGGCGCTGGTCCTTGACCAGGGTCGAGCGAAACAGTTCCTTGCCGTCTCCGTTGACGACGAACACGACTGATCCGCCGTGGCCGTCCTGGAGACCATAGCGGCTTCTGAAGCGTGTCCATTTCTTGTCGAGGGGGAGGGCATACCTAGCGGGGGCGTGGGCGAAGAGGCCGGATGGGTAGAATTGGCCGTTCACCTGGAGGAAGCAGGTGGGTCGCCCTTCGATGATCACTTCGTCGCGGAGGGGGCGGCCCCAGCCGACGGATGAATGGGAGAACGCCAGTTCGGATACGGTGGCTTGTCTGGCATCCGCCGGGATAGTGGCGAGGTTCCTGGTTGCCGGGGGTTGGCAGAGTCGTCGCAGGTGGGCGGCCTTTTGCCGGACTTCGCTGCCTGCGGGCGCCGCTTCCTCGATCCTGGCGACCATGGATTCGGCTTTGCGAGGGTCTCCCGCGGCACGGGTCTTGACCGCCTCGCCGAGCAACCAGGCCTCGCGGAAGGCGGACAGGTCGGGCTTGCCATCGCTGGCCACCTCGTACTCGAAGGACTGGGTGCTGCGGCTTCCGTTCTTGTGGCAGACAGCCAGTCGCAGTTCCCAGTGTCCTGGCGTCAGTTCGCCGATGGCCAGATGGAAGCGGCCGTCCTTGTCGAGCGGACTGGTTGCACCGAGGGCGTCATAGTCATCGCGGATCCTTGTCCAGTCGTTGTAGGCGACCACGCCGTAGGCGGGCGGTGTGGCGTCGAGTTGTCCGGCGAGGTGCAGCTTCTGGTCGCGGAAGTCCGCGCGGACGTCGAGCATGGTGGAGGAGGGCGATCCGGACGCGTTCTCGCGTTTGCCGGTGAACAGGGGATGTCCGGCGAGTGGCAAGGCCGATGCAGGGCTGAGGAAGGTCCCTCGCCCTTCGCCGCGTTGTTCTTCGCCGAAGGTATGGTTGCCGTTGCCCATCAGCGAATGGCCGCGTGGATCCTCCTTGGCCTCGCGATCGTGCGGCAGGCCGAGAGCGTGGCCAAGCTCGTGGGCTATACCTCCCAAGTAGTGAGAGTTGAACTCGCCGATGGAGCAAGGCCGGCCGTAGTAACCGCCCGGCGAGCGGTCGCCCAGCTTTCGCGGATCGATTCGTGCATCGTCGAAGACCCACGCGGTTCCGCTGCGGTGATCTCCACCGCCGCAGTAGGGTCCTACCTCGATGGCCCTTTCGCCTTGCCAGTCGAGCAGGACTTCGAAGATCAAGACGGTCTCGCGGTCGAGATTGACACCTTCCCTGGCCATCGCCGCCTTGACCTCGCGGCGCACCTTGTCGGAGTCGTCGCGCCCGTATTCGCGCATGGGCCGCGCACCCTGCACGACATGAATACGCAGGCTTCCGTTCTTGTTTCGGTCTGGTGTGAACGTCAGCGGGCCGTGGCCGTTCTGCTCCATTCCCTTGCGGTAGAATTGCTGGACCTCGGTCACCGCCCGGTCGAGCCGTTCTGGGTAGCCCGGGATGGGCGTGCGGTCCTTGGGCACGAAGTAAGCGATGCGAAGCACGGGGCCGTCGGCCGCTCGAGTTGCGGGCGGGGAGTCGGCGGGTACGGTTTCGGCTGGACCGGCAAGGACAGAGGGGAGCAGGACGACCAGCGAGAGCATTGGATACCGGTAAGGTGTCATAGGGTCTCCTGAGCGGCGGTACGGGTTCAGGTTTCGCTGCAAGGCGCCGGAGTTCTGGGTCTCGGCGCCTGGGCAGACGCCACCCTGTAGTTTAGAGGCTTGGCCGGTCATTCGCCAAGGTCACCCATCGCTGGTAGAGCTTCTCGACCTGGTCAGCTGGAGTGCGGCCGTCCCAGAGGGCCACGCCGTAGCGGAACACCAGGGGGGTGCCGCGCTTCAACGTCATGCCTTCATGGTGCAGGTCCGGGGTGATTGTCATGTAGGAGAACGGCTCGTTCATGGTGAACCAGACGGCAGGGTAGCGGGGGTTTGCGGGATGGTCGAACATGGCCACGGTGACGAGTTTATCGCCGGCCTTGGCGGAGTAAGCGCACCAGCGGCTGGGAACGTTGTTTGTGGCCTTGAAGCCGTTCTTGCCGTCGGCGTTGAAGAAATCGTCGCCCTTGTCCATCGATGGGACGAAGCGCATGCCCAGGCCATAATACTCCTTGCCCGACAGCTTGATCTCGTCACCCAGCTTTCCCGTCCGCAGCCGGCTTTGCCATGTGATCAGGGATGCCTGGAGGTCCTCGCCGCGGTAGGCTTCGATGGTTCGATTCTCGATGACTGAGGGGAGCTTTTCACGGCTGCCTCGGTACATCAGTTCCTGAGTCAGGCGGGTCCGATAGAGGCCGTCGATCCGGTCGGTCCAGGGCGACCGGGTATCGAGTACGATCTGGCGGCCGGACTCGGGGGTTTCGGCCCAGTACTCCACTCCGTCCGCGTTGATCGCGTACATGATGCCGTGGTGGTGGAGATGATCGAAAGGCGCATCGCGCAGAATGTTGACGCCCGCCGGGGTGCAAAGCCGCTCGATGTAGGGCTTGTAGGGGACATCGCCGTGCCGATAGGTGAGCAGGGGCCGATCCGTTGCGGAGGACTTGAAGACGACCGAGCTCGGTGAGACCGTCCAGCGGTCGCTCGGGTCGGGAGCCTGGCATCCGGTCGGGAGCAGGCCGGCGAGGCCCGCGAGGGGTGCGAGCCAACGGGTGGAGCGATGTCGCAGGTGTTTCTGGATTCGTGGAGACGGAGAGAAGCGCATCTGTGTGACTCCTGGTTGGCCAAGCATCTGTCCGGGGGCAGTCGGACCCGGGTCATTGTGCGAAAGAGAACCGGAGATGTCAACGATGCTCCTGGCGGGTGATAACCTTGGCGAGCCGGACAGTGGGCGGATGGCGTTTCGAGCGGTCAGGCGTGTACGTGCCTGGGTTCATGTGGAGACGGTTGACGCTCACGGTGTGTCGTCCAGGTTTGGATGGATAGCCACGTTGAGCTGGCTTCCGCTGGAACGGTTGCCGAACGCGGTGACCTGCGAGAGCAGCTCCGGGATGTCCTGGCGGAGGAAGAGGTCGGCCAGTTCGGGATCGAATTGGGTTCCCGCGCAGCGACGGATTTCAACGGTGGCGATTTGCAGAGGGCGGGCCTTCCGGTAGGTGCGATTGGTGGTGATAGCGTCGAAGCTGTCTGCCAAGCCGATGATTCTTCCGAGCAGTGGGATCTGGTAGGCTGGCAACCCTGAGGGATAGCCCTTTCCGTCCATACGTTCGTGGTGGTGCAGTACGCCGGGGATCGTGTCGGCGACGTGGGGGACCGCTTCGAGGATGTGGGCTCCGATCTCCGGATGCCTGCGCATTTCCTCGTACTCTTGCGGGGTCAGCCGGCCGGTTTTGCAGAGTACGGCCTCGCTGATGCCGATCTTGCCGATGTCGTGCAGCAGGCCGCTGAGGTAGGCCCTCTGGCTTTTCTCTTCGGATTGGCCGCAGAGTCGGGCGATGTGGCGGCTGAGCCAGGCGACGCGCTGGGAATGGCCGCAGGTGTAGGGGTCCTTCGCATCGATGCTGCTGACCAAGGCGTGGAGCAGGCCGCTGAACAGGCGTTCGAGGTCGTCGTAGAGTCGGAGGCTTTCGAGGAGGGCGGCGCTGCGTTCGGCGAGGGAGTTAATCAGTTGGATCTCGTAGGAATCGAACTCCGAGCCGTCGCGGTGGTTGATTGCCAGGATTCCGCCGTAGAGTCGGTTTTTCATGTCCAGGCGGTAGAAGGCCAGTTTGCCGATCCGCGGCGCGGCCCAGGCGAGGTCGGGATCGTTGGCCACATCGCTGATGGCCAGGGCCCGACCGGCGTTTGGGGGGCGTTGGCGGACGATCCGGTAGATTCGCACCAACTCGCTGGTGGAGACTGGTGGGGAGCCGGCCTGGACCTGGACCGGTTCAGTCTCGGCATCGGACGACGGCTCCAGTATGACGGTCAAGGCCTGGATGGTGGTGGAGTTGAGCAGTTCCTCGGCAAGCTCCTCGAAATGGGTAGTGGGTTTTCGGGCCACGCTGAGCCCCGAACTGAACCGATACAGCAGGTTCAACTCTTCGTAGGTATGGGCCAGATGGGTGGAGAGATCGTCGATTTCCCGTTGAGTCATGGAGGCGCCCATGCAACCGCTTGCATGATGGGCGAGGATGCCGGCGTAGACCTCGAGCTGGTCGCGGCCGTGGACGGTGAGAGGCGTGGCCAGGCGCGAGAAGACCCGCCGATCGACGCCATGGCAGTCGCAGAAACGAGCGAGAGTTTCCTCGTCGAAGAACTCGCGGGTCAATCCGCAGGCGAGGGCCACGCCGGTTGTCCGGCGGCGATAGGTCAAGGGTACGGTGATGATCATCAGGCCGCCGAAGGTATCGAGTTCGTCGAAGGTGTTTGCCCCGCGGCTTCGCCTGACGATGTTCTGGAGGCGTTCACGGAATATTGATGAATGGCGGACCATCGCTCGCCAGAAGGAATCAGCCGGACCGACCTGCTCGACGAGGTTGCCCGCCTCGTCCCAGAGCGAGATCCACAGGCCCAGTCGTGACCAGAGCTCGGCCCACTGGGTGAAACCCGGGTGAAGGGCGTATGCGGGTTCTCGGGAAATGAGCGAAGTCGTGGCCATGGGGTTTGATGCTGCTCCTCTAGCCGATGCTGGGCTCCAGAACGACCGGCCCGATGATCTGCTGGACCCGGGCGAGAATCTCGCGTGGACTGAACGGCTTGGTGATGACCTCCTTGATATTGTCCTTGAGGACCTCGCGCTGGGACATGGAGAAGCCGCGTGCGGTCAGCAGGATGGCCGGTACATCGCGGGTGCCGGGTTCGCAGCGGAGCCTGGTGCAGAGTTCCAGGCCGCTGAGCATGGGCATCTGGTAGTCGGTGATGACCAGGTTGGGATGATGGGCGCAGGCCAGTTCGAAGGCCTCCGCTCCGTCCTGGGCGGTGATCACGGTGTAGCCCGCGTTCTGCAGCTTGAGGCTCAGAACATTGAGAATATGGGTTTCATCGTCGGCAATGAGAATGGTCTTGGCATTCATATGTTTACCTCCGGGGGGTGGTTTGAGTGCAGGCAGGGGAACCGGAGGACGATGGTGGTTCCGGCTCCGACCTCGCTGGTGATGGAGATCTCGCCGCCGTGTGCGGTCTCCACGATGTGTTTGACCAGATTCAGACCCAAGCCGGTGCCCTTGGCCATGCCGCGGCTGCCCTGGGCGCGGTAGAATTTCTCGAAGATGTGCGGGAGGTCCTGGGGCTGGATGCCCACGCCGTCATCCTCGATGCTGATGGCGACATGGCCGGTCCTTCGGTCCGTACGCGTCGAGATGGTCACCTGTCCCTCGCGTTCGGTGTACTTGACTGCGTTGCTGACCACGTTGAGGATCGCCTGATACAGCAGATCGTGATCGGCCCACACCGGGGGAGCGGGATCCTCGAGATCACAGGACAGGGAGATGCACTTATGGGAAGCGTGGGGCTGCATCACCGCGGCCACTTCGCGGATGACGTCATTGGCGGCGATCGGCTCGCGATGAATCTCAACCACGCCGGATTCGATCCGGGAGATGTTGAGCACGTTGCTGATCAGGCGCTGGAGCCGATCGGTCTCCGACTGGATGATGCTGTAGAAGTCTCCTCGCGTTTTGTCGTCCTTGACCTCGCCGTCGACCAGCATTTCCATGTAGGCCTTGATGCTGGACAATGGTGTACGGAGTTCGTGGGAGACGGCGGAGACGAAGTCGCTCTTGATCTGGGCGATTTCCCGCTCGCGGGTGATGTCGTGGAAGACGGCCACGCTGCCGCGGCATTCGCCGCCGGTGTCGATGACCTTGGAAAGGGTGATGTTGAAGGTGTGCGTCTTGCCCTGGCGAAGCGTGCTGTATTCCACCTGTCGTCGAGCGGCACGATCGCCCATGGCTCGGGCGTTCTTGAGCAGGGTGAGGAGGGTGGGATCCTCGACCACGCGGTCGATCGGGCGATGGCGCCATTCGCTGAAGCGGAACGAGAAGAGCCGCTCCGCCGCGGTGTTGGCCAGGACCAGCTCGCCGAACGAATCGATGACCAGTACCGCGTCGGAAATGCTGAAGATGATGGCCTCGGTGTTCTGTCGTTCGGTTTCGGCGACGCGCATCTGGATATCGAGTTCCTTCTTCTGAAGGTGAAGCCGCTCGAGCCGGTCGTGGACGGTGGCGGCATAGTCCCACAGGACGGTGATGGCCGGCCGAAGGTCTTCGGGAATCGGGCCTCGGGGCGCGGGGACCTGTTCGGTCCGCAGCAGGAGGCGGAGCTGGTCCTCCATGGACTGGAGCATCTGCTGGGTGGTCGCGCGGCCGAGGAGCAGCACCACGATGGCGGTGACGACAAGCATGGCACATGCCGCCCAGGCGGTGTACTGGCTTCCGATGGGTGCGTTGCTGGCCAGGGTGTGTAATGCGTACGCGGCGATGATTGCGACGGCGAGGAGCAGACCGAGGGTCAGCGAGGTGGTTCTCCGCATGGAGAAGTGCCTCGCGGGCGGGTCGTTCGTGGGCCGCACCGCGCGTGATGCCGGTGAGGCCGTATATCCAGTCTCGACCATACGTTTACCGACGAAGCTCCAAGGTGACGCGAACCGTTTCCCGGCGGACTGTCACCCGAGCGGCTTCAATACGCTCGATCACAAAGTCATCCACGATGTCGCCTTGTCGAACGACCTGGCCGTTGATCGTCGCCGACGGACGGGGTCCTAGCACGGTGCTCTGCAGGACGAGCGAGGCCGCCGCCCTGCGGGCCGGCGGGTCACGATCTGGCGCATCCGCGGCGAGCTGGTCCGATGCCGCCGTTTTCGCGAGGTGCAGGGGATTCGCAACGGGCAGCGTGAAGGGGTCGCGGCTGATCTCGCGTACCCAGGGGCGATTGGATCCGGTTCTGCCAGCCGGTTGCGGGGCGGTTGGGACGTGGGTCGGGGCCGTTGGAGAGGCGAGTGTCGCCATCGTGGCGGCGGCCGCCGGGCTGGGGGCCTTTCGGTTCCAGACCCAGCGCCCGCCGGCGATGATCATGATCACGCAGAGCACGACCAGCATGCCGGCTCTCTTCGGGTTGGCCGCGAGGTGCAGCCGGGCTCGCCACCAGAATGGAACACGATCATTGATCATGGTTGTTGTGGTGTCGTTCCTCATTACACCGGGCTGTAGAACACGCGGAACTTCAGCTCCGCGGTGACCATCTCCTCAGAAGGACTCGCTTCGATCTCCTTGGTTGGCGGCGGAAGTCGATTGGCGCTGAACCGCTCGAAGCGAGTCAGCCGCGACATACTCTGGATATCCTTGACCAGGTCGAAAACGGCCGGGAAACGTCCCCGGACCCGCATGGTGATCGGCAGGGCGGTCACCTCCGGGAACACGAGAGGCTCGCCGGGCTGGATCATGTCCGGTCGAAGCCCGCGCGCATCGGCGAACCGTTCCAGGGTCTGCAGCAGCCGGTCAAGATCTGCCTCCCGGGGGACCTCCTCCTCCAGTGCGGGGTTGTCGACGGCGAGTTGATCGAGTATCTGCTCGAGTTGGGCAATTGCTCGGGAGTCGCCGGCTCCGGCGGTGAGGTTGTTCTGTCTGGCTTCGATGGAAGTTTTCAGTGCCGCCATCTGTCGCATTTGACTGGCTGTCACGGTACCCAGGAACGCCGCCGTGGTGACGACAATACCTGCCGCCCAGAGCACGCTTCGCCGGTCGATGAGGAAGGCGATACGTCTCATGGCGGGTCCTCCACGGGTCGAATGACCAGGCTGATCTCGAACTCGCGCATGTGCCGGCCGCAGAGCTCCGTTTCTCGCGTGTAGTTCATGTGAAGGTCGGTGACTCTCGAGCTGGAACTCAGGCGACCGTAGAACATGCCGACCTCCATGTCACTGCCGGCGATTCCGGTCATAAGGACCTGGAGCGGGCCGTATCGGGCGGCCGACGATCGGGCCGTATCGCGTGTTTCGGTTCCGGCGCCGGTCACGGATGCCGGAGGGTCGGGGCTGTGCAGCGGGCGGAGGGGGTATTCCCCCGGTGGCCGGGTGTTGATTTCGATGGCCCGCAGGACGATGCTGTTGTTCAACATGGCGGTTATCTCGGCGACGACCGCGTCGAGTGGAGCCTGGTCCCGGAGGTCGGCGGCCAATGCCGCCTGTCGGCTGAGCCGGCTCTTACGTTCGGAGAGCGCGGTCAGTTTGTCGCGGGCGTGTTGGACCGAGCCGATGCCGGCATCGATGGCCTGGAGATCCGCGGTGGCGGTCCGGATTCGTCCGTCGTTGACCTGATGGAGGCCGGCCAGCGAAGCGATCGCGAGCAGAGAAAGGACGAGGTTCCGGCGCCATTCCCGCCGGTGGGCGTTGGCCAGGTGATAGCTTGGTGGCAGGAAATCGAGCTCTTTCATGATGCCACCGCCAGTGCCTGCTGAGCGGGCTTGAGAGCCAGGCCCAGAGCCATGGCCCATTCAGGCTTTCCTGTCCGGCGATCCGCCCCGTCGAAGCCCTGCTCGATGGTGACATTCCGCATGGGTTTGCCGATGTGAAACGGCACGTTGGCCTGGTCCGAGAGGAGCTGGATCATATCCGGATTGCAGGCTTCTCCACCCAGAACGGTGACCGAATCGGATCGCGGTCCTCGGAAAGTGGTCGAGCAGTACCGCAGGCAGAGCGATACCTCCTTGGCCAGGTGATCGAGAGCCGGTCGCAAGGCGTCAAGGAGGGTGTGTCTCATTTCATGGCTGATCTGTTCGTCCGGCGGGATCCTGTTGGCCTGTCCGGTGAGTTCGGCGATATACAGATCCTGGAGGCGGATACGAAGCTGGGCGGCTTCGGCCAAGCCGAGTTCCAGCTTTTCGGCCACGAGTTCGTCAAACCGGCGTCCACCGACGGGGATCGACTTGATGAGGCTCGGTTCCGGGCCGCGGGCGATGACCACGCGCGAGGAGCGGTAACCGATCTCAATGAAAGCGCTGGTCTGTCCGGCATCCTGGTCACGGCGGAGCAGCCGTTCGAATCCGCGGAACAGGGCGCAGGGGCCGGCATCGACGGCGGCGGGGTGCAGTCCCATGCGGGTCAGCCTTCGAAGATGGTCCTCAATCGCGGGGCGTCTGGCCGCCAGAAGGATGATCTCCTGTCTCAGTTCGGTTCCCTGGCGGACGTCGCCGGCGACCAGAAAGCGGACCTCGGTCTGATCGTGATCCAGGCCGAACCTGTCGGCGGCCTCGAATCGGACGGCGTTGTAGATGCTCTCGTCGGGCATCGATGGAAGACGGACGGTGCGGATATGGAGATCGTCCCAGGGCACGGCGGTGATGACGCTTCTTCCCCGGAAGCCGCCGAAGCGCAGCATCTCTTCGACCGCCCGGACCTGTCGGAGTTTGAGTTCCTCGTCGCTGGCTGTGTCGGGGGGTATCTCCCGCTGGGCACAAGCCACGATGCTGACTTGGCCCTTGTGTCGAGTGAGTTGGAGCATGCGAACGACGCGCGTACCGAGATCCAGGCCGATGGGCCCTACCTGTCGTGGAACCCAGGAGAGAGTGTGGCTCACAGACAGAACCCTGCTTCCTGGAGAAGGGCGACCCGTTTCGCGGGACGGGACGCCGCGTCTGCTCGCGCGGTTTACGGGGCCTCTCGTCGCCCTTCGACTGGGCGTCGCGGCAGCGGTCGCGCGGTTGCGAATTCGGGCGGCGCTCAGCGAACCTCGATCTTGGATTTCGAGGTCGGCGCGCGCTCTAACTCCTTATCGGTGCTGGCGACTTTGACCTTAACCGTGCCGGTACGGAGTTGGTCGAGAATCCGCTCCAGGGTCGCATTGGTCTTGATCTGCTCGGCGATCTGGTCGGCGCGTTGTCGGGCGCTGTCGGGCAGGATCTGGGCGCAGGATTGTGCCTGGAGGGGCGGCATCATGACCGATAACTCGACGGCAATGATGGCCAGCAGGACGACGATGGCGCTCAGAAGTCGGCGTAGCCAACGGGCATCGACGGATTCGTTGATCATCGACAGTCACTCCTCGTTTGTGCGTCGCCAAAAGGAAAGCGGGTTCGCGCAGCACCCCCCAGGCCTGACGAACCTGCTGATGATCTTGTGGGAGCGAGGCATCCGGGGGGCGAACGCCGTTTGCCCGTCCCGGCTTATCGGTGATTTTCCCGGAACTCTCCGGTTGTCTCGTTGTAGTACCACGCGCTGGTTCCCGTGCTGCCGCTGCCCACGCTGTTGGCCTTGCTCGGGTCGCCTGTCCAATAGGGGTTGTCGGGAATGGACTGCAAATAGGGCCCATAGTCGTTGAGCTTGGTGGTCATCGCGGTGGTGAAGTTGGCCAAGGTCGGGTAGGTGCTGTGCTGGAGCTTGTACAGTTCGACCTGGCCGCGCACGATCTGCAGGTTCTTGTGCAGGGCGCTTTCGCTGGCGTTGGTGCTTGCGTCAGAGAACTGGGGTACCACGATGGCGGCGAGGATTCCCAGAGTGATGACGACAATGAGGACCTCGACAATGGTGAATGCATGCTGCCTGCTTGGCATACTCGGACACCTCGGGTGCTCCGGATTCCCGCTACCGCGAATGGGTGGCATGCAGCCAGAAGCGGTTTCTGCTCACGCGCTGCGGCCGCGCGATCGGGGCACAGATGTCATCGGTCAAGGAGGCTCTTCACTTGATCGGGGGGGGCAGGTTCCCGGCCTGGCCGGTCTGGGGGCTGGGCCGCGAGCCGAGGGGTGGCGAGGTCCGGTAATTGCGCTTTTCTCGTGTGCTGTTCAGCCAGGCGGCAAGGCTCGAACCTGGTTCCGGAGCGGTCGAGTTCAGGAGCCGTCCCAGGCGATCGCGGCGAAGGGAATGTGGGCGTAACCGGATCGTCTCTCCCGCCGAGAGGGCGCCAACGGGGGACCAAGTGCCGTCGATATCGCCCGGGGCCAGGGGTGATGCTCCGGGGCGGACCTGGAGGCGGAGGACTGGCCCCTGTTCGGGCATGATGAGCCGCCAGACTGCGGGGGTGGCGGCGGCCTGCTCGAACGTCGCGGCGATGATCCGGATGGCATCTCTACTGAGGCGATTCAGCGGTACGTCAAGGATCACCTGTCCGCCGGCGGTGGTGTGGGCGGATAGTGTGGAGAACCACTCAAAGGTGTAGGCGGCGCTCGAATGGTGGGCGACGAGTCCGGGACCTCGCTGGTAGATCAGGTCGTAGTGCCGGCGGTCCTGTCTCATCGCCCGGAAGGCGCTGTCCGGTGCGAAGTGCACATGAGCGGCTCCGGCGGCGGTTGACGGCCTGGGACTGGCGGGACCCAGGGAAAGGACATCGACCTGGCCGTCGAAGCCGGCCAAGCCCTCGACGAGGGTTCGCGAGCCGAGACCGATGAGGCAGATCCGGCGGGTGTGCAGCAGCTGGCCGGGACTCGAGGGCAGGATGCTGAGTCTCCGCGGGTGGTCGGTTCGCGGTCGAGCGTCCCAGCCTTGGACGCTGATGGGGAAGATGATGATGGCCGCCGAGAGCGATCCGAACACCAAGGCCAGGCGGAGGTATCGGGTGTGGGTGGGGGCCTCCCGTTCGAAGATTTGGACGAGGCCTCCGAGGCCAAGCATGAGCAGGGCTCCCAGGGCGATCATGCCCATCGGGCCGAGGGTCGGCAGCACGAGGTACTCGGCGACGATGAGACCGATTGCCCCTCCGGCGGGCAGGGCGGTGACCATTCTGGCGAAGCCGTGGCTTTCGCTGTCCGCCCGGGCGAGCCAGGCCCGCTCGGCATAGTACAGGGCATATCCGGCGGGCAGAGCGATGACCGCGCACGCAAGCAGGCTGGGCGCTTCCGGGGCTTTTCCGAGCAGTGCTGCGGCCATGCCGGTGCCCGCTCCTGCCGCCCACATGGCCATGCCGCAGCCGGAAGCCGATTTCCTTCGCCGGCGGGTGTGGATCGCCGCCACCGCGACTCCGGCGGCGATGATGACGGCGCACAGCCCGGATTCGCCGTTTCCCATTCCCTGCGGGTTGCCCGCCAGGGTGAGGGTTTCCTGGCAGAGTCGCCAGCCGAAGGTGGCCATGAGTGTGGCCGCTCCCCACACCACCAGGGACAGCCAGATCCATCCTTCCGGGCGTCCGGCGAATTCGGGCACGTTCGTGTCCGCCGGGATGGCGCACAGCGGTTGATGCTGGATGCGCTGAGAGCGTACGGCGGCCATGATGGACAGGCCGAACATGGGTAGAACGCCGAGGAGCAACACCTGCGTGGCCGACAGGCAGGTTTCGGCCCAGCGGTTGGTGATCCATGCCGCTCCCAGGCCGGTCAGCACGCCGATGGCGATTCGCGGAAGGTCCCAGGGGACTCCGGCTCGCTGGCCGGCTACCGGCGCCAGGGCTGCGGTCACCAGGCCATTGGCGATCCATGCTGCCCCGATGATGAGGGTCACGCCCAGCCACTCCCATCCGGTGAGCAGGACGCCGGCCCAGAAGAAGTGTTCCATGAGGTAGCCGTGGATGCGGGCCCAGAGTCCGGCGAGCGGTGGGACAAGCAGGGCCAGAGCGCCAGCGGCGGAAGCCAGCACGGAGAGGGAAAGCCAGAGTAGTGGCTCATCCCGCTCGCGGGTCAGGGGCAGGACCCATGGAAAGGTGCCGGTCTCGGGGAGGGGCTCTGCCGTGTGTCCGGCCCGCCGCTTGAGGAAGAGAGCGATCCGGAGGGCCAGGTGGGCGGGTGCCCGAGGGCCCACCGAGGCAGCCAGCAGGGCGACGGCGGCCACGACGGTTACTGTGGCGGAGGACGGATCCAGGATTGAGGACATCAGCGCGCGTGTGCCCGACCATTGCCATCCGGCGGCCAGGCCCACCAGGATGGCCGCGGCCTGGAGCCAGCCGTGCTCACCGCGGCGCGTGCCCGGGGCGGGGGGCAGCACGAACG
>JAGNEZ010000086.1 GCA_018003015.1 Phycisphaerae bacterium
GGAGCCTGAGCGGGGTGGAGTCCATCCTGTCGCTGCGGGCCATGTGGCTTTCCCAGGATGGCCGCTGGACGCAATACTGGAACACCCGCCCGGCCTACGGCGAGGCCGCCTAACGTGTCACGGACCCCAGCGACTCCGCAAGTAGGCCTCTTTCTTTCTCGTAACCTCCTGCCGTGACGGTCGATTGTGATCGGAACGGATGCGTTGAGCAAATTCGCATTCGTTTTGGGGTTGACAAGCGGCCTTGTATCTGTCATAATAGATATATGGCAGATAGAGGTAGCCGCATTTCTCGATCGCACATGTCCGCCGCTGAACGGCGAGCCCGGTCGCAGCTGGCCCAGTTGCTCAGCCGGCAGGCCGTGATCCGAGGTACACTGCTGGTTCGGCGGCGAAAGTGCGGCAAGGCCAACTGTCACTGTGCCCAGGGGGAAGGCCATGAAAGCCTGTTCCTGGTGATTTCGGAAAACGGGCGAACCCGACAACTTTTCGTCCCCAAGGATTGGGAGTCGCGTGTGCGACTGTGGGTGGAGGATTACCACCGCGCCCGGGAACTGCTGGAAGAGATTTCACGCATCTATTGGGACAAGGTGCGTTCTCGGCAGGATTGATCATTCTTCGACGTGTACTGACCTACAGCGACAAGTCCCTGAAGTGGGAAGAGGGTCTCGATGCGGTGGGCGATACCCGTCGTCGAGCGAAGATCCCCACGCGGGTCGTGGCCCGGGCGGTGGCGGTCATGTTCCTGAGCCGCCAAGGCAGCCTGCACGCCCTGGAGCAGAGTCGGCCCGGCCGGTTTTGGAATCGATGGCTGGGGCAGGAGATGCCTTCGGCCGATTCCATCGGGCGGATCTGCTCCTTGATGGACGTGGAGGATGTACGCACGGCTTTTCGTAAGGTCTATGCTCGCCTGAAACGGATGAAGGCTCTGGAGCCGCCCGGACACGGATTGATGATGGCGGTCATCGATGGTCACGAACTCACCGCCAGCCGTAAACGCTGTTGTCCGGGGTGTTGCCAGCGGACGCTCCACACCCAAACAGGGGATGTAATCGAGTACTATCACCGATACTCGGTTCTACGGTTGGTCGGCCGAGATCTCTCGTTCATGGTGGATGTCGAACCCGTCCGGCCCGGCGAGGACGAGTTGGCGGCATCCCGGCGGTTGGTGGAACGTGTGGTCCAGGCCTACCCGCGGGCTTTCGATGTGATCGCCGGGGACGCCCTGTATGCCAACACGGACTGGTTCAAGTTCGTGCTCGCCCAGGGCAAGCACGCCCTGGCGGTCCTGAAAGACAACCGCCCGAATCTCATCGCGGATGCCCGCACGTTGTTTGGGGTCCTGCCCGCCGGTCTCGACTGGACCGATGGCCCTCGGCGATATCGTTGTTGGGATTCGGATCGCTTTACCGCTTGGCCTGAATTGGCGGCCCAGGTCCGGGTCGTTCGAAGCCTGGAAACCCAGACGGTTCGACGGCAACGAGACAAACAAGTGGAGGAATCGACCTCGGATTGGCTGTGGGTGACCACCTTGCCGGCCCCCAGAGCCTCGACCCGAACCGTGGTGGACCTGGGCCATCATCGCTGGGACGTGGAGAATCAGGGATTCAACGAACTGAGCAACCGCTGGCACGCCGACCACGTCTACAAGCACCACCCCACGGCCCTGCTGGTCTTCTTCCTGTTCGCACTGCTCTGCTTGAACGTCTTCATGGCCTTCTACCACCGAAATCTCAAACCTGCGGCACGCCGAGCGGCCAGCACCCTGCATGTGGCCGCGTTGATCGCCGCCGAACTGTATGCTTCCATCCGCGATGGCCCCGCCCGCACACCCACCTGACGCGATCGCCACCTACGCAATCCCGCCCTCGCCCTCCAATCAAACCTCGCTGCCCCCGAGGCGGTGGCCGCACGCACATCTCCGCCTCAAAAGCCCTTCCCGCCCCTTCCCGAATCTGGTCATGCCCCAATCCGAACGTAAACCCTTGCTCTGCCACGTCCACAAACCGCACCTGCGGAATCGCTGCGGCGTCCAGCAGCGGCATCCCCAGCACATCCTGCCGGTTCTCGTCATACGCATGGCCGAGGCCTTGCCGTTCCACCCACGCGTACTCCGCGCCCTGCGGGCGATACGGCACGAGCACTTCATCAATCCTGGCCGGGGCGGTGCTGGGATCGACACCGGGAGCGAAAGGAGCGTTGAAATGCTCCAACTCGCCCGTGATGCAGATCGAGGGCACACTCAGCACCGCATCGCCGGGCGGCGATGTGAGCCTCCGCTTGAACATGTAGGGGGCGCAGTAGCTCGCGGCAGCGATCGTCTTGTCGGGGGCGAAGACCATCAAGTTGAGGGCGAACCCGCCGCCGGCGGAAAAACCGACGCCAGCATACGGGGCGTTGACCAGCTCAGGATGCCTGGATGCGGTGGCGATCACTTTCATACTGTCCTGGAAGGCAAGGAATATGCCGTAGTGCCTGGCCTTAACCGTGTCCTCCGCCGGCGGAGACAGCATACGACGCGGAGAACCGGCGGTGGCTGTGCTGCCGACATACGCGAACCCATGCAGATGCATGAAATGGCGGTAGTACTCGCAAATCTTCCACTCATTCCGCGAGTCGCCCCCGGAATAGCAGGCGTTGACCAACAGGCCCCGTACTGTCTTCAGCCCCTCGGGGATGACCATGGTGTAGTTCATCGTCGCGAGGTCGTCGTAGCTGCAAACCACGTACCGGTCTGATCCCACAGTAACGGCTGATGAGGTCACGGTGGGCGCGGCTTGAGCCGGCGCTGGCGGCACATTGCCTTGGACGGCCTTCGTGCCAGGGGTGGTTGCCCCGGCGCTTGGGAGCGACTTGGCGGCCGGCGTGATGCGGTCAACGATGATGCCGTCATTGCCGTTGACGGTGCCACGCGTGCCGACAATGGCATACGAGCCCAGGTCGCCCGTCGAAAACTTGGCCAGCATCTCGGCCACCGAGGTATCAGCCTTGTCCGACGCCTTCAATTCGTACCGCCTGCCGTCCACCTGCAACAGCGGCCGTTTATAGGTGCCGGTCCTTGCCGCGGTGCCCGTGAAGGTTTCGCTCCCGGCCGCACACAACGGAATTGCCGAACCCAGCAGCGCGACCAGCGCGAGGAAAACGAAAGGCATTTTCTTCATGCTACCATTCCTCCCTTTGTGGTGATGCACGGCGTTCTTCCTCATGTGATGTTCACTTTCCCTGTTCCCGTTTCACGCCTTGCGCAAATCCCGAGATGGTGTTCTGCTCGATCCGCTGCTTGCCGGTTTCGGAGGGCGAGGCAAGATGGATCGCCACGGAGCCGTTGGTCGCGGCAATACGGTTGCGCGTGATGGTGCAGGCGTCATGACTGCCCGTTTCCAGCATGATCCCGGCGCCGGTATGGACGGTGATGTCGTTGTTCATGATTGACGCGGCGATGTAGTCGCCATCGAAGCGGATGGCGGCGCCGGAACCACGGACCCGGAGGCGATTCCCGGTCACCACCGGATCCCGGCTCCGCAGCAGAAGGCCGTAGGCGGCCCCCGGCTCGCACTCAATCGTGTTGTTCGTGATTCGGACCTTCCCTACGTAGGGGGCATAGTCGCCAGGCGCGTAGAAGTCGGTCAGCACACAGCCCCAACCCTGCCCCCCGGTCAGCTTCCCGCAGTGGACGTCGTTGCCGGAGAAAAGCACATCGAGGCCGGTAATGCTTACCGCAACGGCGGTCTCCGGCTTGGGGTAGAGCCACATGTGGTTACTGAGGAACCGCCAATGGGCTCCGTATTCCCCGAATCCCACGGACGCAGCGCGCACCGTGTTCTCCTCGAACAGACCGTCCTGGCTGTTGCGCTGCGGCAACTCAATGCCGACGTACTCCGGCCCAACAGATCCGATGACGTTGCGGACAAATCGAAAGGAACGAACCGTATTGAGATCGAACGTCGTCACAGCGTTCGATTGGCCCACGCGTGTGTCGGCCAAGAACTGACAATCCTCTGCTGAGAAGCCCCAGGTTTCCATCACGGTTAACGGACGTGCCCCCTGGACGATGAGATTCTTCAGACTCACATCGCAAGTGATTCGCCGCGTGACATTCGCGATCTGGGGTGTCGAAAAGGACCGGGCGAGAGGGCAGGCGAGTGCCAGTTCGCCCTCGGGAGTTACTGCAGTGACGCGGGTCAGTTCGGTGGGGAGGACGTCGCCGGTCGTGGTCGCGTAGATCGCGGCGTAGTCGCCAGCCGCGAAATGGGCGGCATCGGTTGGCCTCGCCAACTTGACTGCGCGTGTGTCCGCCACAGTTGCACGCAGGGAGTAAAAGCCGCCGTTGTAGTTGGTGTTCTGGCACGTGACGACGGCATAATGCGGGATGCCGACCACCACCACAGCATTCCCCACCATCGTCGCTCCCGGCGGCAGCGGAGCGCGGCCTTTCTCACCTTGCAGCAGCGTTGCCCCCGGTTCCCCTTCGATGTGGATACGGGAGCCCACGAGCAGGTTGTGAAAGCCCCAGGGGTGCACGCCCGGACGGTACGAGTTCAGGAGGTAGGTCCCTTTGGGTATTCGCAGGATGCCACCCCCCTTGGCCGTCAAAGCATCGATCGCAGCTTGAATGGCTGGCCGATCATCCGTCATTCCATCGCCCTTGGCGCCAAAGGCGGTGACATTGAACACGGTCACACCCGCAGCGGAATCTCGGGTGACCGCGCCGCCTACCGCCGGGCGGGAGGTCGGCACCGCCGCCGACAACTTGAATGCCGCCCACGCTGTGCACCATTGCCGATCGACGTTGCTGTTGGCGTACCCCTGATAGGTCCAAAGGAGATCGGCGGCAGAAGGGTCAACGCAGGTCGCGCTGTAATTGCTGAAATTGGTCGCGGCGACGCCGGCGTATTTGAAGGTGGTCGTACCCTTGACGGCCACGACCGGCGGCCGCATCGTGCCGGCAGGATCGCCGGCCGCGTGCATCATGACGCACACCGACGGGAACTCCGTCGCGGACGTCCGCGTACACCCGATGCCGATATTGCCATGATGGTCCACGGCCATCGAAGGGTAGAGGTAATCGTGGTCGGCGTCGTCCACCAACCCCTCCTGGAGCAGGGCGCCATCGCGAACTCGCACCTCGTACCAGAGGATCCCGGGGCGCGAATCGGCGGTGCGCTGCGCGCCATTGCAGCCGAACACACTGCCGCCGCGTACAAAGGCACAGTTGTTCCGCCGGCCGCCGGACTGCAGCAGTTTCACGCCAGGTGCCGGCTGAAGCCCCTCCATCCTCGGCACGGGGTAAGGCCTGCTGAGCGCAATTTCCTGAGCGGCCGAGACGGTGGCCTTCCGCCTCGACCAAGCGAGCCTGTACAGATACAGCTTGCCGCAGGTGGGGCCGCCGAACTCATTGTTGAGGAGAATCGCCGGCGCGTCAGGCGCCTTGTCGGGGTCGAGGTCCACCGCCGGGACGGCGGCATAGATCAACTTCTGCAGAGTCTGCGCGTGGGTCAGCACCGGGCCTCCGGGAGCGATGGCGTCGGCCTTGGGAATCACATAGAGATCCAGCGCTTCCTTGCCGTTGCTTGAGCCGTTGGCGCAGGTGATATACAGCCCGTTCTTATCGACGCCGATCTTCAGTCCGGGGTCGATCCGCGGCAGCGGGAGTTTGACTCCGTTCCATGCCCGCATGGGATCGGAGGAGGTGGACACGGCCAGGAAGGAGTCGCTCGGATCCGTCCCCGCCACGGTGGCGAACCACTGCTGCGACAGTGGGTCGTAGACCATCCAGGGATCGTTGGCGTCCTTCTGGGGATCGATCGAGCCGGCCGGCTTGACCTGGCCCCAGAACTCGTGCTGGGAAAAATGCCGCAGCACCTTGCCCGTTGCCTTGTCATGCACGGTCAATCCGCCCTCGGTGAAATCGACGACGTGGTTGGGTCCAACCGCCCCCATGACATTGGCGGCGGCCTTCCAGCCCGGTCCCTTGTTACCTTCGAAGTTGACGACAACCTCCACACCCGCCGTGTCCTGGCGGCTGCTCACCGTGGCGACTTCTGAGGTCACGGTGGGCGTGGCCTGGGCGGCCGCGCCGTCGGCGGCGAATCGCACGAAACAGCAGGTACAGCCCAGTAGCAACCCGATCACACTCAGACGCGCCAAACTGAACACTGGGGTCTCCTTCTTCGGATGTCGTCGGCTTATCGAACTGGCGAGTACCGCGAAGTCCTTCCGGTCGAAGAGGGTACAAAGTGATGAGGATTTAGGGCTCACAGACTTCCCGACATGAGTCGGCTCACGGACGCGCCCATCCGAACACCTCGCATATTCTTGCTCTATTGCACAGCCGGGCGTGTCGTCCGGACGGACGATGGCTCCTCGGGTAGCCAGCGGAGCACGGGTGGTAGGACTCCCCATAGACACGCACCCTCCGCGTCACAACTCAGCGTAGGCAGACCGCCAGCACTTCTCGATCCGCGTCATGTCTCTTGCGTACGGGTAGTAGTTGTCCAGAGTCTCAGGCGCAGAATCGATCGCGGCTTTGATACACTCGAGGGCTTCATCAGCATCACCAACACCACGGCCGCATGGTCTTCTATCAGCACAGCAGTCTTCATTCTTCAAAGAGCGTGCCCAGACTCAAACCACCCGCCTCTCTGCACGTACAATTCCAGCATCCTGGCGAAGGAATCGGAACAGCCTTCCCAAATCAGCAAGCCACCATGCAACCAGTCTACACGCAGGTTCACGCCACGAGAACCTCCCGTTCCGACCGACTTCGCGCCTATCGCACTGCCCCAGATCGTGAAACGGCCTCCGTCTCGCGGAGGGCCGGCAGCCTCTGGCGATGCTATCGCCCGGTATTTCTCGGAAACAGCTGTGCTGCAAAGCCCCAATGCTCGCGATCTTTTGCCTCCGTTTCGCCTCGTCCGGTTACGTCGCCGGGTGGTGTGCCGCTATTGTACCAGCGCTCTCCACCACCGCGTCTACTGCTTTGACGGGCGGAGGCGCCAACTCCATGGCATTCGGGTGTTCTTGTTCTACATCTTCGATGAGCACTCGAGCGTCCATATTGATCCGTGCCAGGCCGGCGTCCACGGCCTGCACGAGCCGATTCAGACTGTGATCGAGTACCGCTTTCATATCTGCGGCGTGTTGGACTCAATCCCACCATGTTGATCGCCTTGAGACATGCCTCTGCTAACGCGATCATCTGCTGGCGGAGTGCCGAAGCAGAACGAAACAAGCTCTTGGGACGTACACGTAGAGCGTGGAGGAGGCCGTTCAACCGAGACTTCATTGCCGGGGAAACCGAATCCATCCGCTCTCCAACGCGAGCGGTGACCCTCCTCAAGTGCACGCGTGACCTGCTGGGCTGGCCGCTCCAGTATGCAGGATCTGCAACGGAGGCTATAGTGAGCCTCGTGAAACGCCAAGTGGTGATCATCTCCCTCGTACGACGGAGAAACACAAGCATGGCCGCCCGAATGCACGCTCCCAATCCGATTCACGGGGCACCGCGGATCCTCGCCGTTATGCTGTGCGCCATGTGCTATGTGGGGCAACCGCCAGCGGAGGCCCCGAAGGCATCGCCGACGGTACGGCATGCTAGGCATCCGGACTCGGAGGCACGCCCTTTTGCGGCGGGATCGATCACCCAGATGGTGGCACTGGGAGCCGTCGGCTCCGCTGCGAAACCTGACCGCGATGACTCACCGTCCGCCGATGATCCGCGCCAAGACGTAAGTTCTGAGACTCGTCCACCAAGCGGGCCCAAGCAGGCTTCTTCATCCACCGGGTCCTCCCGCCCCAGTCCTTCGAGTTCCACCTCACTGGACAAACAACTGGCCGGCCTGCGGATTCCCCCCGCCTGGCTGGCCGAGGTGCGCACGCAGTACGACACTGCGCATCCCTGGAAGGACGCGCGGCTAGAGGTCCGTCGGCTCCTGGGCCTCAACACCGAAGCCGCCCGCAGGGAGGCCATCAAGCTGACGTGGGTGTATCTCCAGAAGGGTGACATCGGCGACGGCCACGAGTACCCCATGTATGTGTTTCTCGGCGGCGAGCCCCTCTGGGCCGTCAGGGCCCATGAGGAATTCCTGGCCAAGCCCCACAAGGAACCTCCGTTGCACGCCTCCATCTCCCTGGCGTCGCTGTATACGCGATTCGGAGCGTTCGAGAAGGCCAAGGCGGCCCTGGACCGAGCCATGGCCCGGCTGCCCGCTCCCCCGTGGCGGATCGCCGGGCAAGCGAGCCTTGAAGACGCCTTCGGTGATCTCTATGTCGCCTGGGGAAAAACGGATTCGGCCCGGGAGCACTATGCGAAGGCCATCAAACTGTATCCGACATCGGATCAACCCTACGGACAGCACCTGCTCAAGCGGCAGGCGGACCGCGTGCAATCGAAGCTCGACCTGTTGAGCGTCCGTTCCCTGTCCGGCGCCCGGCTTCGTGATGGCAGTTACACGTCCACGGCCCTGGGCTATGCCGGCGATGTGCAGATCACCTTGTCTGTGCGCGAGGGCCGGATGACCGACATCAAGGTGAAACACGAGGAGAAAATCGAGCAGGGCGCGTGCACCGTCATTCCCCGGCGGATCATTGAAAAACAGAGTCTGCAGGTCGATGGGGTCAGCGGTGCAACCGTGACCACCAGCGCCATTCTTGACGGCACGCTCCAGTGCCTGCGCAAGGCAGGGCTTCCGTAGAGGGGAGGATGGTCCATGCCCAGGTTCCTTCGACTTCCTCGCTCGGCGAACATCTTCCTGCCCTGCCTGAAGGCCTCCGACCGGCTCGGGTGGCGCGGAACGAGGGACCATCTCCTTGCTCGGCTGGGTCCCACGTGGCGAAACTCACCGTTGCGGCGCGTCCTGCAAGCCGCTTGCCTTGTACTCTTCTTGTACGCGTTCTTCTATGTCTGCTGGCCCTACTCCCAGCCGTTCTCCGCGACGACGCTCAGTGACAAGCAGTGGTTTCCCGCCGAGACTTTCCTGTTGCTCGACCCGCTCGTCGGCATCTCAACCGCGCTCGCTGGGAGAGTCCTGAACTGGCCGACACTGGGGTGGACAGTGGGCGTCGTGCTCTTGTGCCTTCTGGTTCCCCGTGCTTTTTGTGGCTATCTTTGCCCGCTCGGTACGCTGATCGACCTGTTCGACTGGCTTGTCGGACGCCGCATCCGAAGATTCCACCTGTCTCCGGAAGGACGAGAAGGGCGGTGGTGGATTCATATCCGGTACTACCTTCTCGTCAGCGTGCTGGGGGCTTCCTTGGGTGGGGTCCTCCTTTCGGGATTCGTCGCAGCCATTCCCGTGCTTACGCGAGGGTTGCTCTTCACCGGCGGACGCCTGCAACTGAGCCTGATGAAGGGTCAGAAACACCTGTTGCCCGCCAATTGGGCACTCTATGCCTCTATCGTTCTCTTCGCCGGTACGTTCCTGGTGAGTCTGCTCGGGCCACGGTTCTGGTGCCGATGCCTGTGTCCCAGCGGAGCGATCCTCTCGCTGCTGAGTCCGTTCCGAGTGGGGCAGCGGAGGGTTCAAGACACGTGCTTCGGTTGCGGCAAGTGCGCTCAAGTCTGCCGCTTCGATGCCGTGAATCAGGACTTCACTACCCGAACGAGCCATTGCACCTTCTGTCAGACGTGCGGCGGAGTCTGTCCGACGGGTTCCATCAAATTCGTCACGCGATGGAACAAGGAGGCGCCAAAGCCGGCGGGCGAGATCTTCCGACCGCCATCCCCATTGTCGCGGAGAGGCTTCCTGGCGGCGTCGATCCTGGGCACGGTGACGGCTGCCCCTGGACTGGTGACGTCCAGGCAGGGCAGCGATCGGCCACGGCCGATCCGTCCGCCCGGCAGCGTTCCCGAGGACGAGTTTCTGGCTCTGTGCATCCGCTGCGGGGAGTGCTTCAAGGTTTGCCCCGGGCCGGTGCTGCATCCCGCCGGTACGGACTACGGCCTGGACGCTCTGTGGACCCCGGTGGCACACCTCCACCACGCCGGCTGCCATCAAGACTGCAACTTCTGCACGCAAGTCTGCCCAACCGGAGCCATCCAGCCGCTAGAACTCGCGGTGAAACGCCGGACCCGCATGGGATTAGCTCGGATCGATCCCGACACGTGCCTGCCGTACCGCGGGGACAAGCTCCGGCAGGATTGCGACCTCTGTTACGTCGAATGCCGGCGGGCCGGGTATGATGCCATCGAGATGAAGGAAACTCGCATCGAGCTCAACCCGCCGCCGCCGGAAGGCGTGTTTTCGGAGGTCGAACTGGAGGCCATGAGCCGCATCCGGGTACCCGTGGTGAAGGTGGAGGCGTGCGTGGGCTGCGGGATCTGCGAATACCGCTGCCACACTCGGCACGTGGTCCAGAAACCCACTCTTCGACGGAGCGCGATCATGGTGTGGGCTGAGAACGAACATCGACTCCTCTCGTTTCCCGCCGATCCACGTGATTTGCCTTCGGTGACGAGACCAGCAAGCGTGGCTTGACGGCGAGGTGAGGAGGAAGGCTTGCGGAACAACGATACGCAGCCGGGCGGCGTAGCCTGGCGAGTGCCAACGAGAAATGCCGGGCAATAGGGAGCTGTATTCATGCATTTCCTGACGCGCAGAAGAGTTCTCGTGACCGCCTTGGGTGGGGCGGGCGCCTGGGCACTATGGAAGGGGCGAGATGTCCTTCCACGCGAGCGGCGGGCGAGCCATTCCGTACGACCGGATGCCTCGGCGGGCATTTTCGTCCGCAAGGGGCGTTCGCTGGGAACAGAGGTCTCGATCAGTGCCATCCATCACGACGAGGGAGTTGCCGATCGGGCTATGGCGGAGGCCTTTGCGGAGCTTGGCCGAATCGAGAGCGTACTAAGCCTGTATCGGCCGGACAGCCAGGTGAGCCAACTCAATCGCGACGGAGTTCTCAGAGATGCTCATCCTGCACTACTTGAGGTTCTTGTAACCTCCTTGGCCATGTCGCAGCGGACCGGTGGGGCGTTCGATGTCACCGTTCAGCCGCTCTGGGAAACCTATGCGGATGCGGCTGGACGCGCCCGGCTTCCGGCAGACGAGGAGATCGAGGCTGCGCGGCGACGCGTGGACTGGCGGCAGATCAGACTCTCGAGTTCTCACGTGGAACTGAAGCGGCCTGGGATGGCCGTGACCTTCAACGGCATCGCCCAGGGATATGCTGCCGACCGGGTGAAGGCCGTGCTGCAGGAGCGGGGTATCCGGCAGGCGCTCGTGGATATCGGCGAAATCGGCGTGATGGGCGAGAAATCCGGGGAACCGTGGAAGATCGGCATCCAGCACCCGCGCGCGGCGGACGCTTACGTGTGGGTGGCTCAACTGAAAGACAGGAGCCTGGCGACGTCCGGCGATTATGCCACTACCTTCAGCGAAGACCATCGAGATCATCACATCTTCGATCCGGCCACCGGCCGGTCACCTACGGAGTTCGCCAGCGTTTCGGTGGCCGCGCCGACGACCATGGCGGCTGACGCGCTGTCCACCGCGATATTCGTGCTCGGACACGGAAAGGGAGTGGAGCTGGTTCGGAGCACGCCGGGGGCCGACGCCCTCTTCGTCTTCAAGAACGGCTCAGTCATGTCGACCGAGGGGTTTCCTCAGGCGGTTTGATGCTCATGTGAGTTTCGTGTTTGACTCGGAGGCCTTGTCGAAGGAGTCATCATGAGAGCACTCGCGCGGGCGAGAAGGTTCGTTTTGCTGGCGCTGGGAATCTGTTGTTTTGGTCTGCCAGCCCTTGGGTATGAGGGGCAACGGGCCAACTCCGTGCTTCTGAATGGCCAATGGGAGTTTGCCAAGGGGAAGGGCGATGAAGATGCCCAGGCGGCTACGGGCCGGCAACGACTGGACTGGCAGCCGGTCACATTGCCGGGGCCATTCATGAAATACAGCCAGGAGGCGGCGAATGACACGAAGATCGTCTGGGCCCGCCGAGGCTTCACCGTCAGCGCGACACAGGCCAATGCCCTCGCCATCCTCCGCTGGAATCGCATCGCCAACGGCGCGGAGGCGTTCATGAACGGCCGGAAAGCCGGCGAGAATGAGTCGACGGGGCCGTACCAGGTCATCATGCCGACGGGAGTCCTGAAGGCGGGAGAGAACCAGATCGTGCTCAAGGTCCGGGGTGCCGCCGCTGTGCGCAGGAGCCGGAGCGGAAACCCCTTGATCCCCGCGGGCTTCGGTGTGGGAATACCGGAGGTGACCGACGATGTGTGGATCGACTTCGCCGACTCGGCCTACATCAAGTGGGCTCTGTCAATGCCCGACCTCGCTGGTAGCCGCGTGAGGATCAGCGTCACGCTGACTGGCCCGCTGCGGATGGACGGCTTGAAGACTACGGCACAGGTCAGGGAATGGCCGGACGGGAAGCTCATGGGCACAGGTGAAGCCCCGGCCCGGCTGATTCCCGATCCCAACCCCTTGGGCGGCGAGCGCTTCACCATCGAGGTGCCGATGCCCGGTTTCAAACCCTGGACCTACGAGCAATGCCCGCTGTACGCCGCCAACGTCAAGCTCACCGGTGGCGGGCGAACACTGGATGAAATGGCCTTTCGATTCGGTATGCGTGAGATCGGCGTGAAGGACCGCAATTACAGACTCAATGGCAGAAACCTTTGGCTACGAGGCTCGAATCTGGTCTTTGAGTGGGACTGGGGCGACACGATCACCGGCCATGAATTGGATTACTTTGTCACCGAAGCCCGCGAAATGAGCATGAACTCCTTTCGCACGCACACGCGCCCGCCGCCACGGCGTGTGGTCGACATCTGCGACGAGCATGGAACGATGATCCTGGCCGAGTTCCCAGTGCTCTTCAACTACCAGGACTACAAGTTCACACCGGAAGAGTGGGAAATCTGGCACCGCAACTGCCTGCTCGATGCTGCAGGCTGGATGGCACGGCTGTGGAATCACCCCTCGGTGGTGATGTGGGTGTTGTCCAACGAATCCCGGAACGACGATCAGTGGGAAGAAGGGCCGTTTCAGGACTTCGTCAACAGGCTCGATCCCACCCGGCCGACGATGCGGACGGGCCACGCTACCCGCGAGAACTTCGATCTGCATCCCTGTGGCAACGTCACCGAAACCGATGAAGGGCACCTTCAGCAGTCCGTCGGAGGTTGGTTCAAGGAGGCCGGTGATCGCACCACTACCGTCAGCGAATACATGAACGATTTTGGCCACCCGCGCACGCAGTGGACTGGCGTGGATGACCGGCTTGCGAATGACTTGGCTGTCGCTCAAATCGGGGCCGAACATACCGAGGCTATGCGACGCGCCCGAGTGGACGCGATCCTGCCGTACATGTATGCCGGGTGGACGCGGACGCGTCAGGCGGCCCGAGTTCATGAGAACGAGAAGGGCAACGCCATCTGGAGGGCCGGCTACGCTGCTCCGCAGTCGGCCGCATGGCACAGTTCTCTGTCTCCGGTTCTGGCCAGCCTGGATCTGTTCGACGCCAGCTACCGGACCGGCCAGCAGGTCGCCACCGACCTCTACCTCATTAACGACTCGTGGCACGATGCGAGAATCCACGTGGATCTGCTGCTCACCAGGGAATGGCCGCAGTTCATTCCGGAAGCCGAGTGCTTTGAGAAGCCCGTCAGCAAATGGAGTTACGATTTCGCCCTCAAGGCTGATTCGATTGAGAAGACCTCGATCACCTGGAAGCTGCCTGAGAAGGAAGGCTCCTACTGGCTCACCGCGCGTACAACGGGAATCGCGGGCCGCCCCGTGCTCAGCCAGCGCTTTGTGCGTGCAGTCAACCCGGCGCTGATTTCCGAGGCATCCAGGCAGCGCACCTTCGTCGTCCTCGGCAGCAGTGACGCCGCCCGGGCGTTCTTCAACACCTGGGGTCTTAATACCTCGGAGAAGCTCGACCCACTCTCGCCGGACAAACAGGTGGTTGTCATCTGGAATGCCCCGCACCTCACCGGCGCTGAGAAGCGGAACGCGAAGGCTTTGTGTGACTTCGCCGGCCGGGGAGGACGAATCATCGTCCTTTCAACGCCGTCGTGGGATTGGCGGGAACTGTGTGACGTCAAGATCGGCAAGGCCGAGCGGTTCTCGCGCGTCTTTTCGCATCAAGCGGTCCGGCATCCGGTGTTGACCGGTGTGGACCCGCAATGGCTGAGCCGTTGGAACGGCCTGCCCGGCACCGTGGGGATCGGTGCGATCGAGGGCGACGCCCTGACCCACGCTACGAAACTCCTATGGGCACGTGATGGCAAGACCACGATCGCTGCCGAACCTCCAGCAGCCATCGGCGATGGCCGAATCCTGTTCGTGCAGTTGGACGTGCAACGTCGCCTCGACCCGACCGGTCCCGGGTACGACCCTGTGGCCGAGCGCATCCTGCTGAACCTGCTCGACCCCCAGTCTCGGCTCGAAGCACGAAAGGAGCCTCTGCCATGATCGCATATGTCCTCCCGTGGGCTGCCGCGGCAGCGCTCAGCCTGACAGCCATGTCTGCAGGGTTGGCGAACGCCCAATCCGTCAAGGCTTTTCCCATCGCCGAGGGGTTTGGTGCCAACGCAGTTGGCGGTCGCGGGGGACGAGTCATCGAGGTCACCAATCTCAACGACTCGGGCGACGGGAGCTTGCGAGCGGCCATGGAAGCCTCAGGGCCGCGCATCGTCGTGTTCCGGGTCAGCGGCACGATTACCTTGAAGAACGCAATCCGAGTGAGCACGCCCTACCTCACCGTGGCCGGACAGACCTCGCCGGGCGGCGTGCAGATCAGAGGGGCTGGGCAGCCGGAAGGCGATTGGGGTGTCTGGTTAGTCAACGGCGCTCACGACATCGTAGTGCGTCACCTCCGCGTGCGCATGGGCGGCAACATGCAGCACGACGCGGGCAATAATCTGTTATGCTATGGGACGGGCGAACCGGGAGTGCACGACGTCGTCTTCGACCACTGTTCAGTCGCCTGGGGCTCCGACACACAACTGGACTGGTATGGCTCCTTCCTGGATCGGGCCACTTTTCAATGGAACCTGATCGGTGAGTGTTTCATGGGCCAGCACGTCGGTGGCAACCGGGCCCCCAAGAACATCACGCTTCACCACAACCTCTATGCGAATCTCGGCTCGCGAACCCCGTTGATGCAGCACGCGGACGTGTTCGATTTTCGGAACAACGTGATCTACAACTGGGGCGGCAACAACGCGTCGGTCTTCGGACAGTTTGCCCTCAACAGCTCCGCCTTCGGAAACGTGGTCAACAACCTCTGGCTCGCTGGGCCGGAAAGCGACTATCCCTACCTTAATGTGGGCAACGGCGGCCCGACGCGCATCGATGGAACAGCAGCGGAGTTGGGTGGTACGAAGCTCTACCTGGCTGGCAACTGGGGACCACGCAGTCCGGCCGGCAGCGCCAACGACTGGATCGGGCACGGTGTCAACACCTGGGACTACTACGAGTTCAAGCACGACGGCGACACCCACGTGGTAGATCAGTCACAGTACGACGCCGGAAAGCCGTTCTCCGCTCCTGCCGTCGCACTGGACCCTGTATCGAACCTGTTGGACAGAGTGCTGTCCACCGTGGGAGCCTGCAAGCCCTCGCGAGACGCCATTGATCTGCGCATCGTCAAGAGCGTGCGCGATAGGACCGGCACCTCGCGCGCCAGCACGACCGGCCCATGGCCCGATCTGGCTGGCGGTGCGCCTGCGCCGCCGGCGGACTCCGATCACGACGGAATCCCCAACGTCTGGGAGACGGCGCACGGCCTCGATCCTAACGACCCCCGTGACGGCGCGGCCGTCGCGACCAACGGGTACACCAACGTGGAGAACTACCTGAACGAACTCGCCGGGGACCCGGTTCCGGGGTTGGCAAGCGCATCAGTCACAACTCGACCTCGACCATGAGTCGGAAAGGACCAGGTATGAGTGCGGCGATCATGAAGGCGAGAGAATGGCTGTGGCTGCTGATCGGAATAGGCGTTGCCGCGTCGTTCCAAAGCCTTCGCGCCGCGGATCAACTTCCCTCGGATAGCGCGGGCGCCAGCCAGAAGACGGCCAAGGTCGTCACCTTCCAGTTCGGCACGCCGACCTCCGCCGCCCGCGCTGGCTTTACCAAGGTGACCGTGAAGGACGCGTTTACGGCTGAAAAGGGCTACGGCTTCCGTTCGACGCAGGACCTGGAGGCTTTCGACCGCGGAGGATCCGAGATTGTGCTGCCCAGGGATAGCTACACCGCCTCGACCTATGGTGCATATCGAACCACCGCGGATCTGACTTGCGCGCTGATCGAAGGTCGTACCGATAATAGCTTCGAGGTGGCCGTGCCGGAGGGTGAGTACACAGTCTGGCTCATCGCCGGCGACGCCGAGTGGGACCCGCCGCTCTTCGAGGCGTGGGCGAACGGCCAGAAGAAACTCGACGTGCGCATCCCGCGAGCGAGATTCGTCTTCATGGAACCTTTCCAGGCCCGCGCGGCCGAGGGGCGATTGCGAATTGAGTTCAAAGGCCCGCACGGATGGATTCTGAACGGCCTGGTCATCGGCCGGGCCGGACCGGAGTTGGTCCACGTGGTTGCCGAACTTGAACGTGACATCTTCTTCCTGACCCAAACGGAACTGCCCAACTGGAAGGAGGTGAGGCCGGAGCCTGCCCATCACCGGCTTGACTGGAGCGAGGCCGAGTTGGAAAGAGGTTATGTGGTTGCCTCTGTCGATTATACCGAGCCGGTCACGCCGACCTTCGTGCCCGCCCGAGCGGCCATCGCGCGACCGCTCACCGCTTTTGCCACCCCGGGCGAGTTCGAGCCCGCCAGTTTCTGCGTTCTTTCCCACAAAGATCTGGGGGCCGTCGCTCTGGAACTGTCCGATTTCGTTGCTGAGAAAGACGGCCGGACGATCCCGCGGGAGAGCGTGAAGGTCGGAACCGTTCGTTGCTGGCCCCAGCGCGTCAGCGGCTGGGGCGGCAAAGGCGAGTACCACGTAGTGCCGGAGATGATCGAATCGCCGGCGAACCAGGCTCCGCATGTGGCGGCCCGCCAGCTCAAGCAGTGGTGGCTGACGATGTGCGTGCCGCAAGACGCTCCGCCCGGGCGCTACCGGATGTCCGTTACGCTTCGGCCGGAAAAGGCGCCCCCGATCACGTTCGAGTGGCGCTTGTTGGTGCTGCCTTTTGAACTGGTCCGCCCGTCCGACAGACACTGGGGAACGTGGCTGGAGAGCTTCCCGCCGGTCGGGGGACTCAGGGGCCCCGAGCGGCGAGGACGGAATACTCCCGCCGAGCAGGCCCGGCTGGTCAAGGCCGACTTGGCCGATTACCGCGAGCACGGCTTCGACCTAGCCATCTTCAACTACTACTTCGGCGTGAAGGAAAACCCCGACGGCACCTTCACCTACGACATATCCGGCCTGGCCCGCGACCTCGAGTACTGGAAGACCCTGGGCTGCAGCACGCCGGTCGCGATTGGCTGCGAATACACTTTGCGCAACCTCGAATATGGTCTGGCGGAGCCGGGAAAGAAGCACATCCCCGGCACGTTCAGCCCCAAGGCCCACCAGGCGATCGTCGGCCTGGTGCGGCATATCCGCGACGAAGCCCAGCGACGCGGCTGGCCCAAGCTGTATTTCTACCCGATAGACGAGCCCGGCAACAACAAGACCGAAAACCGCATGCTCTTTGCCGAAAACGTCCTCGGCTTTGTCCACGAAGTGCCCGGCTGCCAGACCGCCACCACTCTGACAGCCGGCGACCTTCAGCGGTTGGGAGATCGCGTGGACGTACGCATCTACGCTTACGGCCACTACAGCCGCAACCGAGTCCTCCAGGAGGTTCGGCAAGGCCATCCCTTCTGGTACTACGAGAATGGAATGTTCTACGGTCACAGCACGATCGCTTCGCGTGGACTGACGGGCTTCGAGTTTCTGCGTTCAGGTGCGGAGGTGGCCACGGCCTGGGGTTTCGACGCCACCGAGGCCAACCCCTGCAATGATTTCGACGGCGGACACAAGGACTGGAACGCGATCTTCCCGGGCGTGGACGGGCCAACGCCAACCATCTATTGGGAGCTTTGTCGTGAAGGCGTGGACGACTGCCGGTACGTGGCAACCCTCCAGCAGCAGATCCGCCTGGCCAGAACACGAGGCAGCATTGAGGCCGCCGATCGAGCCGAGCGCGTCCTGGCGCCGCTGATCGACCCGGATGGTCAGCCCATCGAAAACCCACTGACCTTCGCCCGCCTTCGCTGGCGCATGGCCCGCGAGATCCTCAATCTCATGGGTGACCGGGAGTTGGCGATTCCATTCCCGGCGATCGTCACAAGCACGGCCGCGCCGGAAAAGGCCGGTCCCAATCTGGTTGCCGTTCCTTCCTTCGAGGCCGGCCCGCAAGCCGGAGGCTTCCCCGTGCCGTCGTACCATGCGGATGATCCGTCGCTCAAGCCGGAGGAAAAGCCCGTAGGCGCATTAAGCGTAACCGACGAGATCGCCCATTCGGGCCGATACGCCCTGAAGTGGGATTTCAGTAAAGCCGTCGGCAAGGGCCACGTCTACGACGGTAAGCATTACCTGATCGTCAACGTGCAAGTGTCGCCAGAGGCGGCTAGGCATTTGCGCGGACAGCGCGTCCGGGTGGGGTACTGGTTTCGGCTTGGCGGCGGTGCGGCCGTACCGGGCATGACGCTCCGCCAGTCGGGCAAGGAGGGGCACCTGGGCGGGATCAGCTACACCGGCGGCGTGGAGGATCCGGCCGTCTGGAATCACTTCGTGGCCGAGGACCGGCTGCGCGCCGATTTCGATAGCCTCGACATTCACATTGCCTGCCCCGTTCCCGATGATGCGGAAGCGGCCCGCAAGTCACTCTTCTACATCGACGATGTGTCGCTCCAAGCCATCGAGGAGCCGCCGCTGGCCGTCTCATCGCCTCTCGACGAATACTACCTAGGCGAATTGACTCCGTGGAGTGTTCACGCCACCTCGGACGGCGGCAAGTTACGCGTCGAGCTTTGGGCTGGCGAGCGAAGGTTGGCCGAGCATGCGGCGAGGCCGGAGGGCGGCGTTCTGCATGGTGCCTTTGAAAGCCAAGGGCTAAGACCCGGCATCTGCACGCTGAGAGCTATCCTCGATTCGCCATCCTCGGCGCCGCAAACGGCGCAACGCGACATCATCCTGGCTCCTGATCCGTTCGACTGGCCGGCACGCTCACAATGAGTCTATCTCTCGACGAGGAAGGCACGAGAACAATGAGCCCTTGAGCCCGACGGGTGGAAACAGAGTGGCCCAAGCTTCGGCGAAGCGGATCGCACTGCTGATGGCATTGGCCTGTTCGCCTATTGGAATAACCGGCAAAGCCCGTAAACACGGCAGAAACGCTGCACTTCGACGGGGCAGTTGTCCGATGACAGTTGTTGGGCGTACAAGCGCCAACTAACGGGGCCGGGGCGGCATGGGTCGCCCTGGTATCGGCCCGTGAGTTCTCTGAATAGACGGAGGATTCTACTGGTCGAGGTTCGAAGACCCGATTGTGCCGTGAAAAGCGGCAACTGTTCTTATTGAGCCCCGAGTGGGCCCGGGCACTTGATTCGTGCAAGCCGGCGAGTTCAAGAGCCATCATAAAGATGACAACGGCGAACGCGGCGGGAAATACTTCCCCGAGTTCGCCGTTAGTCGTTTTACGCAAGGCGAAACCGGACAGTTGGACGTAAACGCTTCGCCCAACAAGAGTCTCCCTTTCCCTCGGTGGCACAAACAGCATTGAGACGGTTTCCAGATTTGGCAGAGATGAAAGTGGAAAGCGCTTTCCACGTTGGGCCTGGTGGGTGACCATCATCGGGGCTGAAAACCAAATTGGGCGGGAGAGAAGAGGTGACACCAGCCACCACCGAGACAGGATTGTGGTGGCCGGTTGCCACATTCTGCCCGTCATCAAGCGCACCATGCCCGCCGTCCTGATCCGCCATGCGAATCGCCTGTTCACTGCCCATTTCATCGTGGGCAGTTCAACTGCCCGTAGACTCACGACTTACGACAACTGCTCAATTGCCCACGAATCTCGGGCATAGGACGCTGACGGTCATGGGCGCATGGGCATGTGGGCAGATGGGCTTCTTTTCCCACCTCGGAATCTGTATCCGGTTGGCCCACTGAAAAGGGCGAAGACATCTCAGCGGTGCATTCACCCGCCAGTCCGCTGGAGGAGGAGCACCCAATCTCCCTTTCCCGGCGGCACGAACCGGTGGGTGCCCTTGTTCCCGATGTTGCCCGTGATCGGGATGTAGCGATTGCGCGCCGGGTCGTACCAGCGGGCTGTGAGGGCAGATGCGAACGCGGACACGTCCAATTCGATGACATCGTTGTCTGGGAGGTAGGCTACGGCCAGATCGCCGACAGCGCTCCGGGCCAGCACCATGCGTCGGGTCACGTCGTCCGGCTGGCGGCGGATGAGATCATGGGCCGGTTCCAGACGCCACCACTTGATAGACGCCAGGAAATCGTGCAAGTACTGCATCTGGGAAGCGCTCTCCCATTGCAGCGCCTTCTTCCAATAGTCGGACTTCTCCGGGTCGGTGACCCACTTCCACACTGCACCGTTGCCTCCGGGGACCTTGGGTGGTACGTCGCCAGCCCCGTAGGTGTAACCCATTGCCCCCGACAGCCAGGACCGCCAGCCGAGCGAACGTGCGTCCACCGCCCGCCATGCCTTCTCACCCTCGGCGTCGTACATGGCCTCCAGGTTGATGACGGGTTTGTGCGGCTCGTAGCGATAGAGATGCAGGGTCCACTCGATGGCATGGTGGGCACACCGCTGGAGGTCACCTCCGTTGTGTCCGGTCTGCACGGCGGCGATATCCAGGTAGGACTCGTCATAGTATTGGCTGGAGAACGTCGGTGTGGGCTGGTTCGAGGGCGTACCGGGATGCTGGGTGATCAGGTGAACGGTCGTCGCCTCGCGGGCGGCGCGGCCCACTTCGTTGGCCAGAGGCATGAAGCGGCTGTCGAAACTCGGTGAGAAGATGACGAAGTTGCCGTACAGCCGGGCCACAATACTCCGGGCAAAGAGAGCGGCCTGAGCGGTTTCCGGATACCGGTGAACGGGCTCCATCAACCCGACAAGCAGCACGACCAAGCCCTTCTCGTTGGCCCGCTGGACCTTGCGCTCGAAGGACTGCCAGTAGACCGGGTCCCACTGTGAGCAGGTCTTGTCGGTGAACGCCCGCTCGCCCCGGCGGTCGTGCTCGCCCGCCCACTCAGGCGCTGAGGCTACCTGAACCAGAGTGAAGTGCTTGGCGGTGCGGTCGGCGACGTAGGCGTCCCACTCCTCGTCGTTGGACCTGTGCGGCACGGCCCAAGCGGTATCGCCGATCCACAGGAACGGAGTCCCATCAGCGAAGACCAGGTAGCGCCGGTTCTCGCTGACCTTCAGGAAGCCGCGCCGGTAGAGCGGATTGTCACCCCCATAGGACAAGACTTCCACCACACCGTGCTGCCGGTGCAGGCCGGTGTCGGCCGGGTCCGAGCACTCCGTCTCCCATCGCCAAGCGCCCACCGCAGGGAATGCACAGCGAAGGCGGAAGGTGCGACCGCCATCCCAGAAGCCGTAGGCGCGGAGCGTTCGACCGCCCGGCCCCGTGTAGATGACCCGCAGGCTCACATCCGCATAAGGGTTGTCGTAGTTTCGAGCGCTGGTCAGGGCGCACTCCAGGGCCAGCGCGCATAGATAGGTAAGCTGGGAGGTCTGGCGCGATCGATTGGCATCGTGTATACCTTTCGCAAGTATGCCGTATGGAGCGGCGAGAGTCTCTTGCGAAAGGAGTCTGCCGATGGC
>JAGNEZ010000087.1 GCA_018003015.1 Phycisphaerae bacterium
GTCAGCCTCCTGAAGCGTCACGCGTCGAAGGATAGCATCAAGTGCAAGAGCCGCATCGCGGGCTGGAACAACCAGTTCCTCATGCAAGTGATTACCGGAACAGGAGTTTAATGTGCGCTGGCCCTGCGTCCCCCCCCCGCTCAACGCGGCTCACAGCGTCCAGCCTTCTCGGTACTCGCGGCGCAGGAACTTCTCGGCCTCGGGCGCGTTGGCAATCCTCATCTTCTCGGCGTCCCACTCGATCCGCTTGCCGCTGCGGTAAGCGACATTGCCAAGCAGGACGGCCTCGGTCAGAGCCCCGGAGTAGTCGAAGTTGCAGGTCGTCGGCCCGCCCTTCTTGCAGGCCTCAACCCACTCCTTGTGATGGCCGATCGAGTTCGGGATGAAGGGCTCAGGTGGCTTGAAGCCGGTCCATTCCCGCTCCGGCAAGAGCTGGTGACGGTCGTAGTCGGCGATGAGCATGCCCTTCTCACCAACGAAGAGGACGCCGACCCCCCACTTGGGAATCCTGGCCACAATGTCCGGAGCGGGTTTGTCAACGCCACCGTACCAGGTCAGTTTCACCGGGGGCTTGTCCTTGCGGGCGGGGTGTTCCCAGCGAACGACGATCTGGTCCGGAGCATGCTCGTCGTTGACCGGCGGCCCTTCCGTCTCTACCACCTGAGGATGACGCAGATCCAGCGCCCAAGTCGGCAAGTCCATGTAGTGGCAGGCCATGTCCGCTAGGCCGCCGCCGCCGAAATCCCAGTAGCCTCGCCACCCGGCCGGTGCGTAGGCGGGGTGATAAGGTCGGACCGGAGCAGGTCCCAGCCACTCGTCCCAATGCAGGCCGGCCGGCACAGGGGGGGTGTCCTTGGGCCGGTCGCCGCCTGCCCAGACCGACGGGCACCACACGTGGACCTCGGTCACCGGGCCGATGGTGTTCTTCTGGATCAACTCGACCACGCGGCGGTAATTGTCGCCCGCGTGGATCTGGGTCCCCATCTGGGTAACGCGTTTTCGCTTCCTGGCGGTTTCGGCGATCATCCGCGCTTCATAGACGGTGTGGGTCAGCGGCTTCTCGCAATACACGTGCTTGTCGGCCTTGAGAGCCATCATCGTGGCCGGGGCGTGCGTGTGGTCGGGGGTGGCGACGACAACCGCTTCAAAGTCCTTGCTCGATGCGTCGAACATCTTGCGGAAGTCAGTGTAAAACCGGGCCTTGGGAAACCGCTTGCGAGTCTCGGCCGCCCGGTTCTCATCCACGTCACACAGGGCGACGATGGCCTGATCGGCCAGGTTGCCGACACTGTATGCCCCCTGGCCTGAAACACCGACGATGGCGATTCCGAGCTTCTCGTTGGCCGCGAAACTCTGGGCTATGCCCCTTCGGCCGGCCAGCCAGAGCCCGGCGGCCGAGAAGGCGGACTGCTTCAGGAACTGACGACGTGTGTTGGCCGTTGACAAGAGCACATCTCCGATCACCAAAACTCGTGGACCCCGCGGAACCCCGAGGGACGCGCAACTACCCTATTCTACCCGGCCGGGAACCGGAGCAACACCCCTGGCCCCATGCCCGCCGCCGCCCGGCGGTTCAGTCCGAACCTCACTCGCGACCCGCTTCCTTGACCCGGATGTAGCGGCCGAACAGCAGCAGGCCGGCCGGTGAGATCATCGTGGTCAGGGCGATGATCAGCCAGAGCGTGTCCGAATTCCGTGGACCAGTCTCGGGACAGTAAGCCTCCAGCAGGATTCCCGAGAACATGCCTACAAACAGCTTGGCCAGGAAAAACGGCAGGAGCGACATGGACATGTACGAGGCTTCCTGCCCCTTGGGCGCAATGGCCGCCGCGTATTCGTAGAGCCGCGGCGAGAAGAAGGCCTCGCCAACCGACAGGAGAATGACGAACAGGACGATGGCGACGTAGTACGGATTGACGCTCCCCGAGACCCCGATCCGGTTCCTGGCAATCTCGTTCGGGTAGGCATCCTCCACGAGGTAGCGGTTGATCTGCGCCGGAGCCTTGGCCCCCTTCTCGGCCGTTCCGGTCGCCAGCCAAGCCTTGACCGGCCCGGTCAGGGCAACACCGGCAAAGCGATCGGTGTCGTAGATCGTCTTCTCCCTGATGAGCTTGGTCAGGTCGTCGGCCAAGGCCACTCGGACCGCGTGGCTGCTCCTGGCGACGTGCTCCGGGTAGGCGTCCTCCAGCAGGAGCCGGTTCTGAACGACGGACTGGGTGATACGCCTGGCCTTCCTGTCTTTCTTGTCGATCTTGAGCAGACTCTGGGTCGCATCCGACAGGCTGACTCTTGCGAAGCGGTCGTCCTTGCCCAAGGCGGAATCCTGCAGAAGACGGTTGAGCACTTTCAGCATCAGCTTCTGCTCATCCTGGGACAGGGCGGCCGCTCCGGCCAGCGCCTCCTGCTCCTTCGATGACATCTGTGCCCACACGTACTTGGAGATCGGCTGAGTGGCTGCGTTCGGGTCGCTGCGCAGTCTCGCCGCGAAGCCGCCGCCGTCCTTGATATCGCCTTCCGAGAAGAGGCCTGAACCCGGGTACGAATAGGGAGCGGCGTTCCTGAAGCCCGTGGGCGACAGTTCCCGAGTCAGGAGAAGCTTCGTCTGCGGGGAAAGCGAATCCCGAACCGTGACCGATACCGGATCGGCGGGCTCGTTCAGCTTGCGAACGAAAGCCGGCAGATCGCGAATGTCATCCACCGTGAACTTCTCGTCGCCGTCCAGCCAGGAGTTCGCGATGAAGTGGCCCAGACGGCCGTCGGCCAACGGCTGAAACCACCGCAGAGGCAAGGTCATGATGAAGACGGACGCCGTCGCGATGATGCTGCCATACACCACCATCCGATACGCCGTGATCCTCTGAGAGAACGCCCCGACGATGGGAACCAGGACAATGATCAGGCCCGCGTTGAGGGACCAGAGCGTAGCGATGGGGGCGCCTTCGCCCAGCTCGCGAATGCCGAACTTCGGGTAGGTATAGCTCATCTGGAAGAAGATGAACCGAACGAAGACCGCAAGGGTCAGGAACGCCAAAAACTTGTGGAACCCCGGCTGCCCCCAAAGACCCACGAAAATCCTGAGCGTCTCGCGCAGGGCGTCTCGGACGGAGAGGTAGAGGGCACTCCACATGTCCCTGCCGGGGTACTTGGACTTCTCGGGGATGACCTTCACACCTTCCTCGGAGACCTGGAGCCCTTCCCGTAATCCAAAGTAGATCACCGGAACGAGCACGCACTCGAAAGCGAGGCTGATGAGAAACAGGATGCGGTAGGTCGAGAGCTCGACATCCACAACGGGCAGCACCCAGTGACCGCTCTCCCCGAAATCGTTGCGAATGCGGTCGAAGATCCAGTACGAAATCAGAAAGCCGACATTCATCACCGCATAAAAAATGGAGAACGCGATGGAGCGCTGGGCGGTCGTCGAGTACCTGTGGATGGCCGCGACCATGATCGGCGTCCCCAGAGCCTCGCCGAGGGCCAGAGGAAACAGACCCAACGCAAGGACGATCCAAGGAACGGTCACCAGGGTCATCACCGTGCGGGCGAAGAGACAGAGAACCACGCCCAGCATGAAGGCCCTCCGAAGCCCAATGGCGTCGGTCAGCGAGCCGATCATCACCGTGGCGAGGGTCATGACCGTTGACCAGGCGGTGATGATGAAACCCGCATCGGTGTCACTGTAGTTGAGGTTCGAGGACAGCCACAGCACCAGCGTGGTATTCATCACGCTGTAGGCCAGAATGCCAAACAGCTTGATGACGAAAACGATCCACAGTTCGGGAACGGCGCTGCCCAGGACCGCAAACCGGCCGGGAAAGCTGATAACGGAGCGGCCGATGTGAGCGGGAAGGGCAAGGAGCCGGTCCAGGATTCCACGTGAGTCGGGAGTGCCGCCGGGCACGACCGTTCCCTGTCTGTCGTCCGCCATCAGACCGTCTCCTTCCGCCCTCGCCATGCGCGACTGGAAGTCCGCCGGAGACGGGCGCAGGGGATGTGTCGAACCGTATGTCCCCAAGGACCCTGCGGCCGCGAGGGGCCGCTCACAGAAACCGCAGTTTACAGGGATTAAGGCCCCGACCGCAACCAAGGATAGCCCCGGAATCCCGAAATCAGCTCATCGGAAAACAAAGCCGGGCGGCTCACTCGGCCCGACCGGCTTCCTTCACCCGGATCCAGCGGCGAAAGGCAATGAGACCCGCCGGGCAGATTGTGGTCGTCAGAGCGATGATCAGCCAGAGCGTGCCGGAACTCCGCGGACCGGCCTCCGGGCAGTACCTGCTAAGCAGCACACCCGAGAAGGTGGCCACACTGAGTTTCGCCAGGAAGAAGGGCAGGTACGAGAGGGACATGTAGGAGCCCTCCTGACCCTTCGGGGCGATGGCGGCCGCGTATTCGTACAGGCGGGGCGAGTAGATCGCCTCGCCAAAGGAGAGGATCACGATGAAGTAGAAGATCATCACGTACCAAGGATTGACGTCGCCGACAAGGCCCAGGCCATGGTGGGCGAGCCAACGAACGTACTCCAGATCGGCGACCCCCTGGAACCAGGCCGGAGGCAGCGTCATGATAAACACCGAGGCGGCGGCAATGCCGCTCCCCACGGTGACCATCTTGTAGGCGGAAACCTTCCGCGAAAGCACACCGACGATGGGAACGAGGAAGATGATCATGAACGCGTTGATGTTGTAGAGGGTCCCGACCGGAGCGCCGGGGCCGAGTTCTCGAATGCCAAACTTAGGATACGTGTAGTTCATGTGCACGAAGATGAGCCGGACCATCGCGGCCAGGGCGAGAAAGCCAAGGAACTTGTAGAACCCCGGCTGGGCAAACAGGCCGGTGAAAATCCGAACCGTTTCCCGATAGGTGTCCCTCAGGGAGAACGCAAGGGCTCGCAGGAAGCTCTCGTGCGGGTACCTCGACTGCCCGGGGACGATCTTGACGCCCTCGTCAGTGGCCTCGACGCCTTCGCGCATGCCCCAGTACAGGATGGGGAAAAGACCGCACTGGAAGACCAGGCTCACCAGAAAAACGGTCTGGTACGTCGTCAGCGTGATGTCGAACAGCGGCAGGCTCCAATGACCAACGGGTTCGCCCACTCGTCTGCGGATGAAGTCAAACATGAAGCCGGCGATCAGGATGCCGACATTCATCGAGGCATAGAAGTAGGAGAAGGAAACGGACCGCTGCGATGTCCTCGAATACCGGCGAGTGGCCGCCACCATGGCGGGGGTGCCCAAGGCCTCGCCAATGGCCACGGGAATCATGCCCAGGCCCAGGACCATCCATTTTGCCGAGGCAAACGTCATGAAGCATCGCGTGACGATGCAGATGACCATGCTGAGCAGCAGAGCCTTGCGTATCCCGATGGCGTCCGTGAGCGAGCCCACGAAAACCGTGACCAGGGTCATGAGAGCGGACCACAGGGCAACCCAGAGACCGGCCTTCTCGTCACTGTAGCCGAGATCGTAGGACAGCCACAGGACGAACGTCCAGTTCATGATCATGTAGGACACGTACCCGACCAAGTGGATGGCGAAGATCATCCACAGCTCACGCGGCGCACCTCGCAGGAGGAATCGATCGAAAAAGCCAGCAGCGTCCTTTGGGCCATCGTCGACCGCGGCATTCCTTGTGGTGTTGGCCATCAGAACGTTCCCTTCCGCCCTCGGTCCCCCTGTCCGGATGATCGCCAACCACAAATGCAGGGACGATGCCGAATCATGTATCCCCTTGGTCCTGCGGCCATGACCGGCCACTCAGAGAAACCGTAGTCTACCGAGAAGAGAGATCCGGCGACACACGAGAATGGGCTGATCCACCACGGGCTGCGAGGTGCGGCCATCCACCTATTCGGCAGCCGGCCCGAGGCGGAAAATGTCGATGACCGCCCGACCGCCGGCCGCTATCTTCGCCGCGGGCACCGCTGGAGGAACCAAGCCGGCCCGTGCGATCGAGGCGGAGATGGTCCCCACGACCCGTCCCGGAACCACGCCTAGAGCCAGAATGCCCGCGATCAGCAGAGTACAGACGGCCCGGGTCGGCCAGCTCAACGTGATCGACGGCAGATCGCCCGGGTCGCGGAACCAGGCCTCCCGGATCACGCCCAGGTAGTAGTAGACCGCGATGGCCGCATTCACGACCGCGATGATGACCAGGGCCAGGTAGCCCTGGCCGAGGGCGGCAGTGAGCAGGGTCAGCTTGCCCATGAATCCAACAAACGGGGGAATGCCGGCCAGCGCGAACACCCCCACCGCGAGAGTCAGGGCCAGCAGCGGCGACCGGCGGTGCAGTCCGGCCAGTTCCTCAATGGCCACGTTCTGACCGTCGCGAGAGACCTTGCAGATCACCACGAAGCACGCGAGGACCATCAGCAGGTAGCCCACAATGTAGTACACCGCCGCCGAGTAACCCGCCTCATTCATCGCCACCAGGCCGATGACGGCATAGCCGGCGTGGGCAATCCCGGAGAAGCCCAGCAGCCGCTTGAAGTCCTTCTGGACCAGGGCGATCAGGTTACCGTAGCACATCGAGGCCGTGGCCAGGATCGCCAGCAACAGGGCCACGGTGTCATGGTCCGGCTGAGCCAGCGAAATGAACCGTACCAGCACGGCCACCCCGCCGATCTTGGGCAGCGAGGCAACCAGGGCCGCAGTCTCGTTCGAAGCCCCCTGATACACGTCCGGCGTCCAGAAGTGGAACGGGAAGACCGCGAGCTTATAGAAGAGCCCGCAGAACATCAGGCCCAGACCGGCAATGGCCAGAGGCGAGTTGACGACCGGGCTGAGCAGCGGCAGAATCTCGGGCAGCGAGGTCGTTCCGGTCAGACCGAACAGATAGCTCATGCCCACGAACATCAAGCCGTTGGCCGCAATCCCGAACATCATGTACTTGATCGCCGACTCCATCTGGCTGCGGCGGCCTTCGCCCTCGCGGCGCATCGGCACCATCAGGTAAAGCGGGAACGCGGACACTTCGAGCGCAATAATCAGGGTGATGAGGTCGATGCAGCTCACCAGCATGGTCAGGCCGGACACGCTGACGGTCAGAAAGAAGTAGTACTCGGGCTTCACATCCTGACGAATGTCGGGCAGTTCCCCGCTCAGCAGCAGGATCAGCGCAAGCCCACATGCGAATACCAGCTTGAGGACCTGGGAGAAGAGGTCCACGCGGTAGGCTCCGTCGAAGAGCACCGCTTCTCGCCCCAGGCAGAGCAGGCAGGCGGCGATGCCGGCCAGGGCCACGACCAGGGCCGCGGTTCGGGCCTGCCGGGTGCGAGATTCGCCCAGGGTAACGGCGAAGATCGCCAATGCCCCGAGCAGCAGAACCAGTTCTGGCAGGAACGCGGTATCCATAGCTGTCGTCACTTCGCCTCGTCAGCCAGCCCCGCGGGCGTGGCCGCTACCATCGGACTCGTTCGCGCCGGCCGCCACACCTGCAGTGTCTTCCCCGGCCGGCTGCTGCCTGGGACCACCGCCGCGCCCACACCAGCCGGCGACCGGACCTGCTTCAACACCTGTTGCACACTCGCATCCATCACCCGGACGAACGGGGCCGGCTTCAGCCCGATCCAGAAAACAAAGAGCGCCAGCGGCACCAGCATGACCACTTCGCGAAGCCCCAGGTCCCGAATCATCGAATGATCCGGGTTCCGGGTACCGCCGTAAGCGACCTTCTGCAGCATTCTCAGCAGGTAGGCGGCCGCCAAAACCACTCCGGGAACCACGCACACCATCATCACCCGCGAGACCTCGAACCCTCCGGCCATGACCAGGAACTCGCCGATGAAGCTGTTGGTCCCCGGAAACGCGAGCGAGGATAACGCGAAGATGCCCGCAAATGTCGCGAAGACCGGCATGGTCCGGCCCATCCCACACGTCTGGGCCAGATCGCGGGTGTGCAGGCGTTCGTAGATGACGCCGACGATCATGAACAGGGCCCCGGTGGTGATCCCGTGGTTGACCATCACCAGCATGGCACCCTTCAGTCCGGCGTCGTTCAGGGCGAAGATCCCCAGCGTGGCGAAGCCCATGTGGGCGACGCTCGAGTAAGCCACCAGTTTCTTGAGATCCGTCTGGGCCAGGGCGGTCAGGCCGCCGTAGATGATGGCCACCACCGACAGCCACAGGATGTGGGGCTGGAAGACCTCAGTCGCGATCGGGGCGATGGGCAGGGAGAACCGCAGGAAGCCGTAGGTGCCCATTTTCAGCAGCACGCTGGCCAGCAAAACGCTCCCCGCGGTCGGAGCCTCCACGTGGGCCGCAGGCAACCAGGTGTGGAACGGAAACATCGGCACCTTGATGGCGAACGAAACAAAGAACGCCAGGAAAATCCAGCACTGGAAGTCCGCCGAGAAACTGTCCTTCTGTTCCATGATGGCCGGAATGCTGAACGTCCCGGTCTTGAGGTAGAGGGCGATGATCGCGACCAGTAGGAACACGGACCCGGCCATGGTGTAGATGAAGAACTTGAGCGAGGCGTAGATCCTCCGCGGCCCGCCCCAAATGCCAATCAGCAGGGCCATGGGGATGAGCATCGCTTCCCAAAAGACGTAAAACAGGACCAGGTCCAGCGAGCAGAATACGCCGATCATGGCCGACTCCATGATCAGCAGGCAGATCATGTACTCCTTGACCCGAGTCCGGATGTAGTCCCAGGAGGCCAGCACGCAGAGGGGCATGATTAGCGTGGTCAGCAGCACCAGCAACAGACTGATGCCGTCCACGCCCAGGGTGTAGCGGATCTTCAGGGCCGCGATCCACTCCACATCCTCGAGGAACTGGAACCGGGCGCTCCCCGCGTCAAATCGCCAGAACAGCGGAAGCGACCAGAGCCCGATCACGGTCGTGCTGGCCAGTGTCCACCAGCGCAGCGCATTCTCGCTCTTGACGAGCGCGGCAATCACGGCCGCCAGCAGCGGCCCGAACACCAGCATGGTCAGAATCGTGTCGTTGTAGCTGAAGCTCATGGCCGGCTCGAACACCAAATGAAAATCACGATCAACACCGCCGCCACACCGAACGCCAGCATGAGGTTCTCCTGCATCTGCCCGCGCTGGGCGGCGCGCAGCCTTCGACCGACGCCTCGTACCCCGGACGCCAGGCCATCGACCACACCGTCCACCACGCCGTTGTCAAACCTGCCCGCCAGTCGGGCGGTGATCATCAGCGGCACCAGGCCCGCCAGCCGGTAGAGTTCGCCCACCAGGGTGTCAACAGCCTGCACCGGCCTGGAAGCCAGCCACCGGAATACCCGCCCACCCATGCGATACGGCCAGTCGAGGTCCAGGCTGATCTTGGGCTCGGGCTGCAACTTCTTGACCAGCAGAAAGAAACCCACGGCGGTAAAGAGCAGGACCTGCAGTGTCTCCGAGACGTGGTACGCGGTGTACGGATGGTAATCTACCGGGAAGGGCAGCATCGAATACAGGTACGGTGTGTAACAGCCGATGAAGATGCACAGCGCCGCAGTGATGGCCATGGCCGCCATCATGTTCCATGGCGGATCGGCGGCCCGGTCCACGACTTCCTGCCTCGGTTTGTTCTTTCCGAACCAGATAAAGTACGGGACCTTCAGGCCAGTGTGCAGGAAGGTGCCCACCGAGGCCAGCATGAGCAGGAAGCCAACCCAGAGCTTGTGCTGTTCGAAACCGGCCGACACGATCATCGACTTGCTGACGAATCCGCTGAACAGCGGGAACGCGGAAATCGACAGCCCGCCGATGAGCGTGAAGACGAAGGTCCAGGGCATCCTCTTCCACAAGCCGCCCAGCTCGGTGAACTTGGTTTCACCCGTCATGTACAGGACCGAGCTGCAACCCATGAACAGCAGGCCCTTGTAGAGAATGTGGGCAAAGGCGTGGGCGCAGGTACCGTTGAGGGCAAGTTGGCCAAGGGAGGTCTGTGGATCCGCTAACCCCACACCGGCGACCATGTAGCCGACCTGGCTGATGATGTGGTAGGCAAGCAGCCGCCGGCAATCGTTCTCCAGCACCGCGTAAACGACACCGTAGAGGGCCATGATCACGCCCAGCAGCACCAGAATCTCCATCCCCGGGAATCCGCGGCAAAGCGCATACACCGCGGTTTTGGTCGTGAAGGCGGACAGAAAAACCGCCCCGTTGAAGCTCGCCTCGCTGTAGGCGTCGGGCAGCCAGGCGTGCAGCGGGGGCACCGCCGCGTTCAGGATGAACCCAATCAGGATCAGGTAGACGGCCGCCGTCGGATGCTGAACATCAAGCTGGTTGAAGGCCCAGCTGCCCTGGGCGTTGCAGTGCAGCACCATGCCGGCCAGCAGGGCCAGCCCCCCGGCCACGTGCACCAGCAGATAGCGCAGCCCAGCCGCCGGCGACTCCTTGCGCCTTCGAAACCAGACCAGGAACACGGAGGAGAACGCCATCATCTCCCAGAACAGAAACAGAACAATGAAATCGCCCGCGTAGATCGCCCCGATCGAACCAGCGACGTAAATCCAGGCGGCAATGTGCTGAACGTCCTCCTTGACGTGCGCGCCGTAGAGTGTGCCGAGAACACACATCAGGCTCATGATGTAGCCGAAGATCAGGCTGAGCCGGTCCACCCGGCCGAAAACCAGCGTCAGGGCGTTCGCGGGGTCGGCAACCAGGAACTCAACCTGCCCAAAGTCGCCCTGCGTCATCATCAGCGTCCGGGCAAAGACCAGGACCGGAACGAACAGCAGAAAGCCGCTCTTGGCCCGGGCGGGAATCAGCGGGAGCAGCATCGCCCCGACGATGAGGATCAGCGATGGATGGATCCAGAGGTCATTCATCGTAGTAGTCTTCCCGGGTCATGATGCCGGCATGGCCGAACCACTTCGACACGATGATGATCAACACGCAACCGGCGAACCCAAACACCGCCCAAAAGGCCGGCCAATGCTCGGCCTGGGTATGAGCATGCTCCTTGTCGACAACGCCCGGAATCGCATCCACCACGACCAGCAGGGCGAGCAGAGCCACGCAGACTCGCACCACGGTCTTCAGATGGTTGCTCAGAAACTCGATCAGCTTGACCAGGCTCATGAAATCACACGCTGAACAAAACCCAGGAACAAACCAGGACACAGACCAATCACCACCGAAATCAGGGCCGTCGCCGTCAACGGCACGACCATCGAGGCATGAGCCTCGCTATACCGGTGCTCCAGGTCGGCCTCCGACGGCTGGCCGAAGAAACCCTGGTAAACCACCGGGGCGAAGTACGCGGCGTTGAGCAGCGTGCTCGCCATCAGCACGATGATGATGCCGATCGAACCGGCATCCAGGGCCCCGTTGAGCAGATACCACTTGGTGACAAATCCGGCCACCGGCGGCGCGCCGATCATGCTCAGCGACGCCAGGGCAAACGCTCCAAAGGTGAACGGCATCGCCCGCCCAAGGCCGCTCATCTCCGAGATGTTCTTCTTGTGCGTGGCAACGTAGATCGCTCCGGCACAGAAGAACAGCGTGATCTTGGAGAAGGCGTGGTTGGCAATGTGGATCAGCCCGCCCTCGATCCCCGCCGGCTTGAGCAGGGCCACGCCCAGAATGATGTAGGAGAGCTGACTGACCGTCGAATACGCCAACCGGGCCTTCAAGTTGTCCTTGCTGAGGGCAATGATCGAGCCCACCACGATGGTGATGGACACGAAGTAGGCCGTGGGCAGGCCCAGGTTCAAGGCGTCCATGCAGTCCACACCAAACACGTAGAGCATCACCCGCACGGTCGAGAACACGCCCACCTTGACCACCGCGACCGCATGCAGCAGGGCACTGACCGGCGTGGGAGCCACCATCGCGCTGGGCAGCCAGCTGTGGAAGGGCATGACCGCATTCTTGGCAAATCCCAGAATGCAGCAGGCGTACAGGATGGTCACCACCCCGTTGTGCACGCCGACCGGCAAAATGCCGGTGCGAATGTTGTCCGCGAAGTCCAATGTTCCCGACATGACGTAGATCAGAACCATGGCCGGCAGGATCAGGCCCTTGGCCGTACCCGTCAGGTAGCTCAGGTACTTTCGCCCGCTCTCGTAGCTCTCCTCGTCCTGGTGATGGGCAACCAGCGGGTAAGTGCAGATGCTCACGATTTCGTAGAAAAGATACAGGGTCAGCAGGTTGTCCGAGAATGCGCACCCGACCGCTCCGAACAGGGCCAGGGCAAAGCAGGTGTTGAATCGCGTCTGCTCGTGCTCGCGGAGTCCGCGCATGTAACCCGCGGAATAGAACACCGTCACGACCCACAGGAACGACGCCGAAACCGCGAAGACCATGGACAAGGCGTCCGCCCGAAGCGAGAAGCTCAGCCCACCCAGCAGCTCGAACACAGTGAAGCGCAGGCCCCTGCCCCCGTCAATGTCCGGAACCATCGACGCGGTGATGACGAACAGGACCGCCGCCGAGATGAATGAGCAGGCCTCCCGAATGTTTGGGCGCTTGCCGGCGGCCATCACCAGGCCCGCGCCGATCAGCGGCGCGAGTACCGCCAAGAGCAATCGGATGTCGTACGCGAATTCCATGGGCCTATCCGTTCAGCTCCGAAAGCTCCTCAGTCTTGACCGACCGGTAGTTCCGATACACCGCGATGGTGATACTCAAGGCAATGGCCACCTCCGCTGCCGCCAATCCCATAATGAACAGGACGAAGACCTGCCCCACCGCCGGATCACGAACAGTGAATCGGTTGAACGCCATCAGGTTCAGGGAGGCGGCCGCAAAAAGCAGCTCGCCGGAGATCAACATGCCAATCAGCGTGCGCCGCCAAACCAGGCCGAAGATGCCCATCGCAAGCAGGAAAGCCGCCGCGACCAGGTAGATCTCCAGACGATCATAAAGAGGCTGTCCCATCGTCCACCCTTCACTCCATCACCAGAACACCACCGAGCCCTCACCGCACTCCCGCCGCTGCCCCCGGCTCGGCTCATGACATCGAGCACCTTCTACGGCTTCGTCCGCCCTGCCCGGGCAATCGCCAATGCACCCAGAATCGCCACCAGCAGCGCCAGGGAGATCAGCTCGAAGGCCATGCTGTAGGTCGTCAACAGTGCGGCGCCAACCGCCTTCATCGAGCCGTCGTTGGCCTTCGTCTCCGGCCGTACCCAGTCCCCGGACAACGCCAGCCGCACAACACCCAGGAAGATGGCCGTCGCGGCCGTCACCGCAATGCCCGTCCACAACACCGAAAAGCCCTTGCTCCCGTCCTTTCCGGGCTCGTCCGGCTCGGCCAGCATGACCGCGAAAACGATCGTGACACACACCGCCCCGACGTAAATCAGAATCTCCATCAGCGCAAGGAACGGGCTGTGAAGGAAGTAGTAAAGCCCGGCCAGCCCGAAACAGCAGATCGCCAGGCCGCAGACCGCGCGAATCAACCGCACGCTCGCCACCGCGATCAACGCCCCCGCCGCCGTCGTCGCCAGGCAGAACACGAAGAGGCCGTTCATGATCAGAGTCGAAGCGGGAAACGGGTTCATTTCACCTCCGTCCGGGTGGGCTCGACCGCAGCCCCTTCCGCGCCGAGCCGCTGGGCGGCGCCACCCGCCCCGGGCGACGACCCACCCCCTGCCGGCTCCACCGACCGAGCCGCGACCGGCGGCACAAACGGCATGCCCCCTGCCGCCCGGGTCTCGTCTTCCAGCTTCTTGAACAAGTCGATCACGAACTCCTCCTTGCGCAGGCCGGCCATGTTGTAGTCGTGAGAAAAGCGGATCGCCCCGTCGCGACAGGCCTCCACGCAGGAGCCGCACAGGCTGCACCTGGTGAAATCAAGCTTGTAGATCGTCACCGACTTCCGCTTGGCACCCTCCAACTTGACGCCGTCCACCGTGATGCAGTCGCTCGGACAGGTCTTCTCACAAACCTTGCACGCAAAACACTTGGGCTTGCCCGTCTCCGGGTCCAGCACCAGCTCAATGTGACCCCGAAAGCGGGGCGGCATCTTGAGCGCCTCGTGCGGGTAATGAACCGTTACCGTCGGCTTGAAAAACTGGCCGATCGTGATCCGCATCCCCACCAGGAGGCTGTACAGACCGCCGACGATTTCCCTCATCAGCTTGATCATGCCCCAAACACTCTCGGCAACTTGACCATCGCCCCCGACAACAGGAGCGTGAACAACGACACAGGGATCAGAATCTTCCACGAGAGATTCAGCAAGCCGTAAAACTGGGTGCGCGGAAACGTCCAGCGTATCCACACCACGGTGAACACCAGAAAGTACATCTTCATCAGGAACCACACGACGCCCGGGAGAATGCCGATCGGGCTGTGCCAGCCGCCCAGGAACAGAACCGTCGCCAGACTGCAGCCCAGGAGGATGTTCGCATACTCGGCCATGAAAAACACGCCGAAACCCATGCCCGAGTATTCGGTGTAGGCACCCGCCACCAGCTCGCTCTCGGCCTCCGCCATGTCAAAGGGCGAACGGTTGGTCTCCGCCAGCATGCAAATGAAGAAGATCAGGAAAGTGACCGGCATGAGCGGATTGACCCATACCCGGAACAGGTTCCAGTGCCAGAAGGCCCCGGCCTGCTGCTCGACAATCTCGTGAAGGTCGGTCGTCCCCGTGATCATGATCATGGTGATCACGACCAGCAGCATCGGGATTTCGTAAGCGACGTTCTGCGACACCACCCGAGCCGACGAGATGATCGCGTACTTGTTCCGCGAAGACCAGCCGCCCAACATGATCGCCATCACGTTGACCGATCCGAAGGCGAAGATCATCAGCAGACCGAGGTTGATGTTGCGGCCGACCAGCTTGTCGCTGAACGGAATGACCGCCAGACTGATCAGGGCGGGCGACATCATCATCAGCGGGGCGGCCCGGAAGAGCGTCCTGTCCACCATCGGAGGCACAAGCAGCTGCTTGGACATGAGCTTGAGGGCGTCGGCGATCGGCTGGAGCAGGCCGGCAAAACCCGCCTCGGTGGGTCCCGGCCGCCGCTGGAAACGACCCGCCCCCTTACGTTCGACCCAAACCAGATACGCCGCGTTGGCCCCGACGAAGGCCAGAATCACCACCAGGGCGACCACCAGCCGATACGGCTCGGTGGACAGGAATCCGCCCAGCTCGGAGAGCCACTCCGTCACGCCAGCATCCCCTCGCAACTCCGGTCAAGACTCGTCGCCCGCATCCCTGTCGTCCTTCCTGGCCTGAAATCACCGGTCAATATCAGGAATCACCAGATCCAGGCTTCCCATCATCGCCAAAGCGTCCGGCAGGAGCATTCCCCGGCTCGCCTCGCCGAACAAACTCAGGTTCGAAAGCGACGGCGTGCGCAGCTTGAGGCGATACGCCCCATTTTGGCCGTCACTCACCAACCGCACCAGAAAGCGCCCCCGCGCTGCCTCCACCGCATAACAAAAGTCCCCGGCCGGCAACTTGAGAACACGAGGCACCTTCTCCGCCATCACCGGCCCATCGGGGAACTTGTCCAAGGCCTGCTCGATGATCCGCAAGCTCTGCTCCAGCTCGGCCATCCGCACCATGTACCGGGCGAGAGAATCGCATTCCGGATAGGTCGGGATCTCGAAATCGAAATCCGGATAGGCGGAGTACGGCTCGGCCCGACGGACATCGTAGGCCACACCCGCTCCACGAATCACCGGCCCCGTCGCTCCGTACCGGCGGCACATCTCCGCACTGATCGGCCCGATGCCCTTGAGCCGCTTCTGGAAAATGATGTTCCCCGTGACCAGGTCCCGGTACATCTTCAGCCTCGGCCGCATGTGGGTGACGAACGCCTGCGTACCTCCCAGGAAGCTCTCATCCACGTCGTTGCAGACTCCACCAAAGCGATAGTAACAGTAGGTGAGACGGGCGCCGGTCAGACCTTCGAGCAAGTCCAGAATCCGCTCCCGATCGTCGAACGCGTACAGCAACGGGGTGAAGCCACCCAGATCTAGCAGGAACGCACCCCACCAAACCAGATGGCTGGATATCCGATTCAGCTCCGACGTGATGACCCGGATGTACTCGGCCCGCGGAGGAACCTGAATCCTGGCCGCCCGCTCGACCACTCCCACAAACGCGTGGGTGTACATCATCGCCGACAGGTAATCGATCCGGCTGGTGTTGGGCAAAAACTGGGCATAGCTCCGGTTCTCGCCCATCTTCTCCTGCATCCGGTGGATGTACCCGCAGACCGGCTCCGCCTCGACGACGTATTCACCGTCCATCGTCAACCGGAGCCGCAGCACACCATGCGTGGCCGGATGCTGCGGCCCCAGATTGAGCACGAACGTCTCGCGGCCGGCGGCCCCGGAGGAAGGCGCTTCTTTGACCGTCACGAGTTGAAGTCCTTCCTCAGCGGGTGATAAGTGGCGTCCTCTGGCAGCAAGAACGGCGTCAGGTCCGGGTGCCCCACGAACCGGATGCCGAAGAAATCGTGCGTCTCGCGCTCGTGCCAGTTCGCCCCGGGAAACACGGTGCTGATCGTCGGAACCTCGGGGTCCTCACGGGGCACACGCGTTCGTATGGCCACCCGAAGCCGCTCCGTCGGGTGAAAGAAGTCGTAGACGACCTCCATCTGGCCCTCGGCCAGCCAATCCACGCCGGTAACCGTGTCAATGGCGAATCCGCTCTTGTCCAGCTCACCGGCCACCGCGACAACCTGGTCCGGAGCAACACTCGCGTCCAGATGAACGCCTCGCTCCGCGTAGTCCACAACCTGAAACGGCACCGCCAGATGTGCCAGGGGATTCGGCCTCAGCGCAGGCACCCCGCCGGGCACGGCCGACCCGTTCAAGGCCGCCTTCTCACTCGGAATGTCACCACTCATCACACGATGACCTGGGTGCTCAAACACCCGGCTACTCCGGTTTCACAACCGGCCAACGTCGTTTTCCCGTCAGCTTCTCTTCCAGTTTGAGGATGCCCTCGATCAGAGCCTCCGGTCGCGGCGGACACCCGGGAACGTAAACGTCCACCGGAAAAAGCTGATCCGCGCCTTCAACCACCGCGTACTGGCCCGGAAACACGAACGGGCCGCCGGAAATCGCACAGTTGCCCATCGCAATGACCCATTTCGGCTCGGCCATCTGATCGTACAGCGTCTTGACCGCAGCCGCCATCTTCTTGTTGATCGTGCCGGCGATGATCATCAGGTCCGCCTGGCGAGGCGATGGCCGAAACACCTCCGCTCCAAACCGGGCCAGGTCGAACCGCGCCGCCCCCGTCGCCATCATCTCGATCGCACAGCACGCCAACCCAAAGGTCAACGGCCAAAGCGAGTAGGCCCGCCCGAGGTTCAGCAGTTCGTCCAACTTGGCGAACTTGACGTACGGAGCGCAGTCTTTCAGAAGCTGGTCTTCTTGCGCTTCCATTCAAACACACCCTTCTTCCACGCATACACGACCACCAGCGACAGCACCCCGACAAAGATGACCAGCTCGACGAAGTCGCGGATCACGACACCTTCCACCCGGTTGTAGACCACCGCGACCGGCACCAGGAACAGCACATCCACCGCAAAGGCTACGAAAACCAGGGCATACAGGTAGTAGACCGCACTGTAGCGAATCCAGGCGTCGCCGATCGGCTCCATGCCGCATTCGATGGGCTGGCCAGTCTTGTTGGCATACTGGCGTGTCTTCCGGGCGGCCAGTAGGTGGACGACGACGATCGGCCCCAGGGCAAATGCCAGCCCACCCAGCCCGAAGGCAACCACGTAGATCAGATCGAGCGCCGCGCCTTCACTCATCGCTGTCAATTTCCCTCAAGCGTCGATGGGACACGCGCTCCGCAACCGGGCAGCGACCACCACCGAGCGTCAAATCGCACGCCTCGCCGCAGGGTCCTCAGTCCACCATGCCAGTCCCGAGGGCTCGGCGAAGTCGCGACATTGTACAACGATCGCTTCGCCTCGCCTACCCCTCGCTGACCCCACACCACGATGCACCCGATGCCCAACCGCCCTTCCACCCCCCGAAAGCCCAGCCAGGCATCGCCGCCGTTCCCGCCGCGTCCACGGTCCCAGGACCGCACGCTTGGCCTCATTGACCTCAAGCCTCAGCCGTCGAGTGATGAACGACGCGACGCGGCACTTGACTCCGACCCACTCAGCCCGAGTCGCACCTCCCAGCTGCCCAACGTGCCCGGCGCGCAAAAAAAACCGCCGGGAGCGCTGTCGCTTCCCGGCGGTTGCAGTCTCTGGGTCATCGAACATGCGTACAAGCGAATCGGACGAACCAAACGTTGAAGAAGTTCGAGCGTGATGGTGCTTTGATCCATGATGACAGTGCATCATTCATACGATCAAGCCTTTGGCCATTAGTACGGGTCCGCTGAAGACATTCCTGTCCTTACACTTCCCGCCTATCGACCTAGTGGTCTACTAGGGGCCTTCAGACTCCGAAGAGTCACCGAGACCTCATCTTGAGGGGGGCTTCACGCTTATATGCATTCAGCGTTTATCCTTTCCGGACTTAGCTACCCTGCGCTGCCGCTAGCGCGACAACAGGTACACCAGTGGTCCGTACCTTCCAATCCTCTCGTACTAGGAAGATATCCTCTCAAGTCTCGTACGCCCACGGCAGATAGGGACCGACCTGGCTCACGCCGGTCTGAACCCAGCTCGCGTACCGCTTTAATTGGCGAACAGCCAAACCCTTGGGACCGCCTTCAGCCCCAGGATGCGATGGGCCGACATCGAGGTGCCAAACCTCCCCGCCGCTATGGACGCTCGGGGGAGATCAGCCTGTTATCCCCGGAGTACCTTTTATCCGTTGAGCGATGACCCTTCCACACGGGATCACCGGATCATTAGGGCCTACTTTCGTATCTGCTCGACTTGTGGGTCTCACAGTTAAGCCGGCTTATGCCCTTACACTCGTCGTGCGATTGCCAACCGCACTGAGCCGACCTTTGCGCTCCTCCGTTACTCTTTTGGAGGAGACCGCCCCAGTCAAACTGCCCACCTAACACTGTCCCACGCCCGGATTCACGGAGCGCGGTTAGGATACAAATAGCACAAGGGTGGTATTTCAACGTTGGCTAACCGACAGCCAGAACTGCCGGATCATCGCCTCCCACCTATCCTACGCATGCGATATCTGTGGCCAATATCAGGCTACAGTAAAGGTTCACGGGGTCTCTCCGTCTTGCCGCGGGTATGTGGTATCTTCACCACAATTCCAATTTCACCGAGTCGGTCCTTGAGACAGTGCTCCAGTCGTTACGCCATTCATGCGCGTCGGAACTTACCCGACAAGGAACTTCGCTACCTTAGGACCCTCATAGTTAGGGCCGCCGTTTACGGGTGCTTCGGTTGCCAGCTTCAGGGGTTACCCCCTTGACCGCCTTCCTTAACATTCCCGCACCGAGCAGGCGTCAGTCTCTATACGTTGTCTGTTGGACTTGGCAGAGACCTGTGTTTTTGATAAACAGTCGCCAGAGCCGCTTTGCTGTGCCCTCTCCTCTGTATTGCTACCGAGGAGTAGGGACCCCTTTTCCCGAAGTTACGGGGCTAACTTGCCTAGTTCCTTAAGGACCGTTCTCTCGAGCGCCTGAGGCTACTCGCCTCGCCTACCTGTGTCAGTTTTAGTACGGACGTGCCACTTGTCCTCGCATGCTTTTCTCGGCTCTCTCTCCCCGCACTTCGGCAACAAATCGGCCTCGCCCTTGCGGGAACCCTCACGTCTAGTGGTGGGCTGCAGCTTGAGAAAACGCACATGCGAATCAACCGCATGACACGGGGCAGGAATATTAACCTGCTGTCCATCGACTACGCCTTTCGGCCTCGCCTTAGGATCCGCCTAACCCTGGGCGGATTGACCTTCCCCAGGAAACCTTAGGCTTGCGGCGAGAGGGATTTACACCCTCTTTCTCGTTACTCATACCGGCATTATCACTTGATAGGGCCGCAACCACTCCTTTCGGTATGGCCTGTATCTCCCTATCAACGCTCCTCTACCGCTCGTTCGTCCCGAAGAACTCACGAGCCCGCTGCTTCGGTTCCGTGCTTAGTCCCGATCATTATCGGCGCCCAGTTTCTCGACGGGTAAGCTATTACGCACTTTTTAAATGGTGGCTGCTTCTAAGCCAACATCCCCGCTGTCTCGGAAACCAGACTTCCTTATGCACTGAGCACGAATTAGGGACCTTAGCAGACGATCAGGGTTGTTTCCCTTTTGACCGCGGAGATTGACCCCGCGGACTCACTCCCGAGATAGTCGCCACGGTATTCGGAGTTTGGATGAAGGCGGCAGGCTGGTGGCCCCCGCGTTTCAATCAGTAGCTCTACCCCCGTGACGTAGTGGCTCGAGGCTGCCCCTAGAGGCATTTCGAGGAGAACCAGATATCTCCAGGTTTGATTAGACTTTTACTCCTCCCCACAGCTCATGCCAGAACTTTTCAACGTTCACGGCTTCGGACCTCCGCGCCCTTTTACGGGCACTTCATCCTGGCCATGGGTAGATCACCTGGTTTCGGGCCTACCCCCAACGACAGATCGCCCTGTTCAGACTCGCTTTCGCTACGGCTACGCACCGGAGGTGCTTAACCAGGCCGTTAAGGGTAACTCGCCGGTCCATTATGCAAAAGGTACGCGGTCACCCGGATGACCGAAGTCACATCGGGCTCCCACCGCTTGTAAGTACATGGTTTCAGGTTCTTTTAACTCCCCTTGCAGGGGTTCTTTTCACCTTTCAGTCACCTTACTTGTCCACTATCGGTCGTCGAGGAGTATTTAGCCTTGGAGGGTGGGCCCCCCAGCTTCACACGGAGTTCCACGAGCTCCATGCTACTCTGGTAAGCCGATCGTAACGCAGGGCGATCGCTTTCACATACGGGACTGTCACCCTCTGTGGTGTGCCTTTCCAGGCACTTCTGTTAGCGACACCTTTGTAACTGCTCTCGGCTCCCGCAACCCCGACCCGAAGGCCGGTTTGGGCTATGTCCGCGTTCGCTCGCCGCTACTGACGGAATCTCGGTTGATTTCTTCTCCTCCAGGTACTGAGATGTATCAGTTCCCTGGGTTCGCTTCGACGGGCTATGCATTCACCCGCCGATGACGCCATCTCCTTGCGGAGTGACGCCGGGTTGCCCCATTCGGAAATCCCCGGATCAATGCTCGTTTGACAGCTCCCCGGGGCTTATCGCAGCCTACCACGTCCTTCTTCGCCTCTCGACGCCTAGGCATCCACCATGCACCCTTAGTAGCTTGATCGCATGAATGACATACTGTCCATCCACCCAATCAAAGCACCTTTGACGCAAACATCGCGCCAATCAGAACGAGTTTTTCGCTCTCACGCTCGAACGTGATCTTGGATGGTTCGATACCTGACTCGCTTGCAAACATATTCGATTGTCAAAGAGCTACTGCCAGGCACACCTCTCCGCCGCCCCCCGCCCGCCAGTCTCATCACCGGCGGCCAGCAGGCCACTTCAAGGTACACCTGAGCCCGTCAAATATACACGCGATTCCCCCTTTGTAAAGGGGTCCGCACGCAATTTTGTCGACTTTTTTTCGCACCCCCCACTACCCCACCCTACCCCACAACCAGCCGCCCCCTTGACCACCACCTCCTACTGGAGCCGAGCGGGCTCGAACCCCCAACCTCCCGGTTGCAAACCAGGCGCTCTCCCAGTTGAGCTACGGCCCCAAGTCCCTGAAAAACAAAAGGTTACGAAGAAGGCCCTTCATCCTCCCCTCCCCGCCGGCCCTTCTTCTTCGTCCAAAAACACGCCC
>JAGNEZ010000088.1 GCA_018003015.1 Phycisphaerae bacterium
AACATGGTCTTCGAGTCGTTGGAGCATGACGCGGCTACGAACACCGGCTGGGTGACGGCGAATCCAAACATCCCGCCGTTCATGGCCGCCAACGCGGTGTTGGTGGAACTGGAGCGGCCGGAACCGCCGGGCTCGGGCACAACGCCTGTGAATGCGACCGCCCTGGCCATGGCTGGCCCGGTGGACGAAGTGATGGTCGCCCCGTTCGCCATTCCGGTCTGTTCGCTGCTGGATGAGTACGGTGAGTTCCAGGGGCAGCGGATGGCCGTGACCGACCGCATCTTCACCGAAGCTGCCCGGTATTGCGAAGGAGAAGGCCCCAACTGCAATAACATGCCGACCTTTCCGTACACGCCCTGCAGCGAGGTATACAAGGATCTGGACGATGCATACCTCTGGGAGGACGGAGATGAACGATTCTTCGGGGGGCAGTTCGGAAACGACTACTTCCAGAACTTCTTCACGGGTACATTCGAGGATCCGAATGCTCCGGCTTATTTTGCCTATCATCGCATGATGATGGGGCCGTACTGGCGAGGCGAGGGATCGTATCCTCTGCATCACGACGATGAGGTCTATGACGACAGTTTGGGTGGGCTACTGCCGCTCGCGGGGTGGTTTCCGCCCCACACCATCGAAGAACCTTATGGTGAGTACAGCGACGGATTGTTTGGAAAAACCGAAGTCATGGCCAGCGATCACGCAGCCCTCGTCGGGCTACCCGCCGGTTCTGCAGGTGGTGGCGTGGACCAGGCCGCGGTGCTGAACATCCTTGGCGATGGCGGCCCCGGAACAGTGGCAGCACGGATCGGCGAGGCTTTCCACCCCTTGCAATCCGGTCTGACTTCTGGCGAGGATGACGTCTGGAATCGAATCGTCGGTGCCTTCGGCCCGGGAGCCCAGGCCTCGAATCCCGCCTACGCTTCCACGGAGCTTGGCACGATCGAGAACAACTACATTGAGCTTACCGTGCGTTCGTACTCGGCCCAGCAACTCTGGGGCCATGCAAGAACGCATGCCGGAATCGACGCCGATCGGGATGGTGTGATCGGCGGCCCGCCGGACCAACAGGCAAATGATTGGTCTTCCGGATGGTACATCTGGGACCGCGGCCTGTGCAGTTCGCGACGGGTGAAGCTGCAATGCGCCACCGCCGGCGTGGATCACATGTGTTCGCCTTCCGGCGCGCGGGTCGACGTAGTTTATGGTCAGCCTGCCCCGGATACAGGTGACTTGATTCAATGGTGGTACGACAACGAACTCGCCGGGTACTGGGTGGATATCGATGGCGACGGTGTCGAGGCGCCTGATGCGGTAGAGCGGCTGGCGATATGGTGGGACTTGGAACCAACGAATCAATGCCCGGAATGCGTGGAACCCGAGTGCTGGGACTTTGATGATCCTGAGTGTTACGATGAGTGGATGAGTTACTTCGAATGTCTTGACGCTTGTGCCGCCGATCCACACTTGTATGACAAAATAAACTATGTGGATGAAATAAAATCCTCCTGGGACAGCAAGGGCGTATTGGGACGGTTGTTCGCTGTGCCCGCCGACGGGGTTGCTGACCACACGCCGGTGTGGAGGGTGAAGGTTCCGGTCATTGGTGTGCGAGGGCCTGCTGGGACCTGCTGCCAGGATGTGGATGGCGCGTTCGATGCCGATCCCGGCCCGATGTCAGACTGGGATCCCGTGGTCGATCCGTCCGCGGCCTGGGAAATCATCGGCTTTGTCGACATGCTGATCTACGACGTTGCCATCCGGGACATGTGCGACTGGCTGCCGCCGTTCGAGCAGAAGACCCACTTTGGAAAGCTCCCTGTCTCGGGAGCCATCATCGGCAAAGATGACGGCACTGGTCGTACCTATGGGCCGGGAGCGTTCTACTTCATCCGTGGCACGGATTCGGCCGGCAATCCGGTCCAAGGCAGGGAGGCCCGAGTCGCCAGCCTGGACTTGTCCGAAAGCAACCAGCACATTCGCTCGGCCAACCTGGTCCGAGGCAGGATCACGACTGCGACGGACTTCATCCCGACCTCGGCCAACGAAGGCCCACGTGCCTCGCAACTTGTACGGAGCTGGGAACGCAGGTGAGCTGCCCGGTGGCTGAGTGTGCGAAAGTGAAGCTGGCCTTCCTGTGATTGTCGCCGCAGCGCTCGGCAACGCGGGCGCGATGCGTGCCGGGTGTGTGCTGATGGCATGTCATAATGTACCTTATGACATGGAAACGACGGCCCAGCCCGGGCAATTCCGGCCTTTCCGGCGCTCCGAAACCCTGATGATTGCGTGACATAAGAATCTGGCGTATGATTCGGCCATGCTTGAGACCGCGCTCATACTCGCCCCGACCAAAGCGGAGCACGCCCTGGCGCCGCGGAACCGCGACGGCCTGCCGGCGTGGTTCAACCTCTACATGGGCCTGGAGGCCGGGGCGAACGCCGAGAACACCATCCAGGCGAAGACCCGGGACCTGAACGCGTTCCTCGGCTTCTTCGGCCAGGCCACCGGCAGCGACCACCCCGACCAGTGGACCCGGTCCATCACCGGCGACTTCGTCAAGAAGCTCCAACGCGACAAACGCAGCCCGACCACCATCAACCGGATTCTGGCCACCCTGCGTCACTGTGCCCGGTGGGTCCACCACCGCCGCCCGTTCCTGGCCGGCAACCCGACGGAGCGGATCGCCGACATCACCGTGGATGACCCCGAGTGGAAGGGGCTCACGGACATTGAGGTCACCCGGCTCAAGGCCGCCGCCGAGCAGCTCGTCCACCTGAAGCGGCGGAAGAACCAGCACCCGGTGCGCGATTGGGCCATCTTCCAGGTTCTGCTGCGGACGGGGATGCGGGTTTCCGAGTTGCTCCGGCTGGACCTCGACCAGTACCAGGACAAGCACTTCATCAACGTGAAGCGCAAGGGCCGCAAGGTCACCCGGTCGGTATTCGTCGCCGGCGAGGCCAGGGAAGCCCTCGACACGTATCTGGATAACGTACGCGGCCGGCAGCCCGGCCCGCTGTTCTACTCAAGGGCCGGCAAGCGCCTGGCACGTCAGAATGTTGACGCCGCCCTGCGGGCCATAGCGGCCCAAGCCAACGCACGATTCCCCGATGACCAGAAGATCAATCTCCATGCCCACGCCCTGCGGCACACGTGTCTTCGCCGCGCGGCCGAGAAGCATGGTGTTCAGTACGCGATGGAGCTATCCGGCCAAAGCTCCGAGCGGTATATTTGGCGTTACGTTCAGCCGTCCCAGGCCCAGAAGGAGGCCGCGCTCGACGACTTATTCTGAGGTGGCTTTGTTCGATGACCTATTCGACCAGGGCCTTCAGGAACGCGTCCTTCGCTTCCCCGTAGAACTCGATGCTGATCTTCGTCCAGAGTTCGTCAGGCAACTCGTTCAGTTGTTTCCGCGCCGATATGGGCATGAGCAGGGTGCTGGCCTGCTTGTCGATTGCCAGTTCCGCGATAGCGACCGCATTGGGCAGAAGCTCCAAGGAGCCGCCCAGGTTCACCGAGCCTACCACGATGAGGGCTCCCTTCGTGCTGCGTTCGAGCAGGGCGCTTGACATCGCAAGCAACACCGGAAGGCTCAAGCCCGCCCCGGTCCGGTCGTTGTCCATCGGCCGCATCTGAATTGAGAACTCGTGTCCCCGCGGGTCGCGATCGCCGACCAGGAACTTGGCCTGCGCGTAGAGATTCTGCTCGCCGATACGCACGCTCTCACGGAACCCGGGTGGTGCCGGCGTGTTCAGAATCTTTACCCCGCTCCCAGGCCCCACCGTCACCTCGATTCGGTAAAGCCCCGGACTCGTGTCCGGTGCACCGGGGCCAACAGCCCACACCTGCCCGGGCGGCAACGGGTCAGCCTCGATAGCTTCCTCACTGCGGAGCTCGGGCGTTGAAACAAACTTCTCCACCCCGTCCACACCCAGGGTGTAGCTGAAGTGTGTGTTCCGGAACTCAGAGGGGAAGCAACGCTTCTGCTGCTCCTTCACGCGACGCCTTGCTTCCAGCGCGAGCCGGACAACCTGCTCTAACTCCTCGTCAGGAATAGGCACATCCGGGTCGGGGAAAAGCAGTTTCACCAGTCCGCTCACGGTCTTCTGGACCGCCTCAATGTCGCGACCCCGGAAGGCACCACCGAGAAAGACACGGTTTTCGAGAATGGACGCCCGACTTCGAGAGCGAACCCTTGTCCAGCACTCACTCAGGAAATCGCTCACCAAGCCGAAATGATCCGTAAAATGCTCCTTGGGGTTGAGCGATGGGAACTCCCAGCCCGGAATATACGCATGAATCCGATCGTGGAACGCAGTATCGTCCCGCATTTCCGGCGGGAGCGGCGTCAGCAGGTGGCCGATACGCTGCTGATGCTGGACATCAACGTCGAGGTTGCCGACCATCACGATGCAGCCGTCGGCGCGGATACTGTCTTTCCCACGGCTGAACTCCCCGTTCGCCATGTAGCCCTTCATGATGTTGACGCCGTCCTTCTGGTCGAAGGAGATCCCCGATACTTCGTCAAAGCAGACGACGTCAAATTGGCACACGAGACCGCGTTGCCCGGTGGCGTTATTGACGAACATCTTCGCAACCGTAGCTTTGCCGCCTGAGATCAGATGGGAGTACGGCGAGATCTGCTGAAAAAGATGGCTCTTGCCAGTGCCACGCGGCCCCAGCTCGACCATGTTGTAGTTCCGCTCGACAAACGGCACCATCCGAAGCAGTGCGACAGCCTTGGCCCGGTCGGCCATCTTCTGCGGTTCGAGCCCGATGGATCGAAGCAGGAAATCTCGCCACTCATCCGTCGAAAATGCCTGCCGCCCCTTGGCGAGCACATCCAGCACCTCCGACTTCGACATTTGAATCGGACGAAGCGCATCCACCGAGAAGGGCCGGCCGTTCTGCTGTTGAGCGATGACCGAGTCGTAACCGAGCGTGATCTCCGCGTAAAACCCATCCGTGAGCATTCGCTCGTGATCGTTGACGAGCTGGTCAGCGATGCGAACATCCCTCAAGGCGAGGCTGGGCAATTCGGCTACATAGCAGTCGTTTCGGGCATCCAGTCTGGCCTTGACAATATCAATCAGCTTGACCGACCCCCTGTCGCGGGCCTCGTGCTTGAACACTTCTTCATGGCCCGTCCGCACGGTCCGGTCACGCAACTGCCGCTCTACAATCTGCAGGCCTTCCTGGATTTCATGGTCATCGACTGTCGCACAGTACCGACCCAGAAGGAACTCAACGACGTACGTCGGAACGGGATACTGCCGCGAATACTTGCGGACCAGATCCTTACGAACGACGTAGCCGTCAAAGACCGACGCGGCCAGTTGATCAAGCTTATCGAGTTCAAGCGCCATACGGGTATTCCTCAATCATCTCCACCGACTGTTGTCTGATGCTTGGCGACCAGGCGGCCGGACGCGTCGATCAGAACCACGACCGCAGCCGTCCCCTGGAGGTCCTCGTCTTCGACAACGACGCCAGCCTTACCGTCGTCGCCGACCGGCTTTAACGTGGCCACAATGCTGGAGTCTGCGGCATTAGGTTTCGTGCGAACATCGACTTGCAGGGTCGTGTCTGGTGGATCCACCGTCACCCGGCAGCGCAGGCCGAGCCATTGCACATCTACAATCGACGCCTTCGGTCCGCCGGCGCCCCCCACGGGCTCGACCGTCAAATCGGGAATCACGCACTCCTGCAGGCTGATTCCCCCGTGGGCGTATTCCTGACCGGCGGAGAAACAGGAAATCCCCGGAGCCGAAGCGAACTCGGCTGCCCGGTTCCAATGCCACCCTGCTTTGGGCACGGTAACCTTCGATTCTCCCTTGATGGTCGCACATCGCGACCACTTCGATTCCGTCAGGTACTTGGGCAGATCGTGTCTCGGCAGGCCACCCGGCATCAGCAGCCAACCATGGTCCGTGACTATCCGCACCGATGTCCAGCCGGCCTCAATCAGTTCGACCACGCGTTCCGTGAGCCGATCCAGCTCATCCGCCAACTGTCCGACCAGCCGTGCTTTCAGCTCATGCCCGTGACGGTCAATCCGGCCGAATTCGGTCCACCCGCGGGCGTCCGGTTCACCGGCATTTCCGGTCTCGCCGGCATCAATCACCTGATAACCGGCATCTTCGATCAGTTTTCGGAATCGCGGGGTTGTGAGCGGCTGTCCGTCCGTATTCTCCGGGGCGAACGTCTCCGGCAACCCCACACCTTTGACGCGCTCCACCACCGGCGAAACCGCCGGTTTGGCCGTCGCCGTTACGGATGGCAACGCCGCCCAGCGCCGTGACATGGTTACCCGTAACCCGCGTTCCTCCAGGTTAGCCCGCAAACGCTGCCCCAAATCGAACCGCAACCCATCGGCGAACAGGATGACACATCCGGCTCCCGCCTCGATACCCGGCTGCTCCCCCGCGCTCGGGAGCGGGTTCATTTGAGTCACCTGCTGAAGCCGGCAGGCAGCATCATTGGCCCAGTTCAGGTACAGGGCGCGAACAGCAGCCGTGACGGCCTGCTCGTCGTTGTTCGCCTTGACGGCCGCCGGTGCCTTCATGGCCGCGTCGTCCGCTAGGAATGCCCCATCCACGTATAGCTTCGCCATGTCGTCGGGCGTATCGCCGCCCAGATGCCGTTCCGTCGCATCCGCGAGTTTCGCCAGGTGCGACAACGCGAACGCAAGCGGGCACTTGCCGAGCTTCGCCCACACCCACGCCCGGCGAACGCCATGCTGTTTCTCAAGGTCCCCGATCTTTTGCCGCGCCGCGGCCTCATCCAGCTCCGCCATCCCGAGCATCTCGATGCGGAGCCGCTCCTCCGCCTTGTCGTTCTCCGCCGGCCAGGGTTCCGCGTCGAACGTCAGTGTGCTCGGCTTCGAGCGATCGAGCAGGTCGGGCAGCCCGGCATACAGTGCCGGCGATTCGCAGAACCGGCTCCACAGCCCCTCCCATGCCGCGTCCTCGTGTATGCCCAGCCGTTCGCCGGCAACCAGCTCGCCGTCGGTATCCGCGTCAAACCCGTAGTCGTCGCGGCAACGGTTTTTGAACGCGTGCCACTTGCCCTCGTCGGTCATGCGGTTTCGGACCGTGTCGGGGTCGCTCATCCACATCAGCAGGTCGCGTGGATGGTCGCCGACCATCAGCTTGTCGAAGTCTTCCGCTTCCAGCCGCTTGCCCGTCAGATGGGCAATGGGAGTGGTCGCCAGCACGTGCAGCGAGGCATGGAGCGACTGTTTCGTCCGGGCATCCTTGGCTACATCGAGCCCAAGGCCTTCATCCGACGTGAGCATCGCCTCGACGCTCCAGTCACGGCCGTTCTTCTGTGTCCAGACCGTCCCCCGAAACTGCAACTCGACGAGCGGCTGCAGCTCGCGCGGGCATTCCTCGCCGGCCCGAAGCGACTGCCGGCTCACACCCGGCATGTAAATGATCGGGACCACATTCTCAGGCAGTTTGACCTCATCGAGCGTGCGGGCGATCACGCATTTCAACCAGATGGCCGGCCCCTGAAACTGGTCCGGAGCGTATTCGCCGAAGATGAGCACCTGCGGCAGGCGCTCGCGAAGCGGACGGATGATGGGTTTCCATTCGGCTCGTGGATCGGCCCAGAGGATCGCGGCCGGCGGTTCCTCCACGCCTGTCTGATGCCTGGACGTGGCCGCAAACGATTCGATCACAGCATCCAATAGGCTGGTAGCCGCGTTCATGCCTCAACTCCAATGGCCTTGTTGAGGGCTGCAAAAAGGCGTTCGCACCACTTGCAGTGCTCCCGCACTTTGATCGGATCGACCTTCTCCAGCAGCTTGGCGCCATCGCGAATCTTCTGATACTCCTTAGCTTTCGTCGGCTTTGTTGCCTTGGTGAGTGCGTCGGCAATCACTGTCTTCGTGCGCGACTCAGCCTGGTTGGCCGGCGGTAATGCACCTTCATTGAAGTTACCACCAAAGTGCTTCTTCAGGCCGTCCGGATCCGCCAGGAACCATGCTTCCATGCACGCCACCATCATTTGAAGTCGCGCATCATCGGCCCCAGTTGGCTTGTTCCACTTGTCGCCCTCACGATGCTTCACATGATCCCAGGGCTTCGCGCCGATCGCGATGGGGTCCTCCGAATCAACCAGTAGGACGTTGTAAACGTCGCGTTCCTTTTCCATGGCATCAACGAAGGCGTCGTATGCCTGCTGTCGTCCACCGCACGGGATGACACGCCATCGAATCCCGCGCTTGCGCACTTCGCCCACGATCGGCTTCAAAAAGGCGGACATCCCGGTGCGAAACGGGACAAGTGTCTCGGCCGTATCACCTCCGCCCTCGATGTAAATGGCGATTGCCTTTACCACAGGTTGCCTCCGAGCTTTCCGAGCCGCCATACTTCGCCCAGTCGATACTTCGCCATCCAGTGTTTGAGCTTCGCCGACTCCAGCCGCCGCAGTTCGGTGCCATTCTCCAAGTACTCGCAGACGAGTACGGATTCGGCTTGTTCGGTCAGTGCCGAGATCAGCACGTCCGAATGCGTGGTCACGATGAGCTGCGTCTTCTCCGACGCTTCCGTCAGCAGATCGGCGAGCAGCGACATGGCGTCGGGATGCAGTCCCAGTTCCGGCTCTTCGATACAAATAAGCGGTGCCGTTTCCGGGCTTAAGAGAATGGCCAGCAGCGCCAGAAAGCGCAGCGTGCCGTCCGACAGCCGCGTCGCGGCAACCGGCGCTTTCAGCCCTTCCTCGTGCAGGTAGACTTGCACTGCCCCGGCCGAGACCTTAGTGCTCAGGCGCTGGTAGCGAGGGAGGAACTTTCGCATGAGCTCGTTGAATCGTGACCACTCCGCCCGATGTTCCAGGTCGTTCAGCACCAATCCGAGATTGACGAGCTGTGGCAACAGCACGTCGGTCGGCAGGTTCGCCGGCTGTGCTGCGCGGAGTGCCGCGGAGCGTCCGAAACTCCACTCTCGAAACACCTGCATCGCCCCGAACCGCTTCGCGGTGGTCGTGATCTCCGGATACAGGTCCGGATCCTTCATTTGCGAGAAGATTGATTGCTGCGGATCGATATTCTCTCGTTTGAGCTTCCGTTGCTTGTACTCGCGATGGCTCACCGTGTCAGTCACGGTTTCGCTCACGTTGATTGCCGGACGACCTCGCTGAAACCGATAGTAGAACCGTACATCCTTTGCCTTGAGATCAGCCTTCTCCGCTTCTTCGAGCACCTCATCGACGATCTCAAGCCTGGTCGCGGACTCCGCGAATTCGATTGCGTACCGCAGTTCGGGGATGCCGTTGACCGGCGAAACGAGCGCCTCAATACGTGCGGTCGCCGTTCCCTTTCCTCCCCGCCAGATCCAGTCCGTCGGTGTGCCGCCGATGCGAATGGCGCCACTGAAATCGGCCGGCGTTGCGTGCAACAGCTCCATCGCTTCGATGAAATTGCTCTTGCCCACGCCGTTGGGACCGATGAGCACGTTGAGCTTGGTCAGCTCAATCTGTTCGCTCTTGGGCCCGAAGGACAGGAAGCCCTTCAGGTGAACCCCGTTCAGTAATGTCGATTTCATGTGAGAGCCCTCTCAGGCGTTTCTCGCCGCCTGTTTGAACGCGTTCGTGTAGTGCAGGTCGTTCCAACGGTTGCCGTCGAAATCGCCGCCGCCGGCGAAGTCGGTTCGGTGGGCGGCGTGTTGCTCGGGGTCACAGTTCCAGAACCACGGGTAATCTGTCTTTGAGCGGTTAGGTTCCTTGCCGCGGTCCTTGTCCCACTTGATGTTGGGCTTGAACCGCAGGATGCCGGCACCCTTGCGGCCAACATCTTTAGCCAGCAGGAACGGACGGATGTTAAGTCGCACGCCGTCGTTGATGTCCGGCTCCCAGCCGATCGGCTGTTCGCGCAGCGGCTTCCAGCGGACGAAGATGTCGTACGGCGGCTCGCCGGCGAGGATGCTTTCGAGTTCGGCCTTCAGATCGAGTGCCGCTGCCAGCCGTGCTTCGGCGCCAGGCTTGCCATCGTTGACCTGGTCCTTCTGATCCTTGATCCAGTCGCCAAGGTACGCGTGGGTCAGCGCCGTCTGCAGTCGCCGGCCCGCGCCACCAGGGGCGGCGAGCTTGTGATAATTGACCAACGCGGAGAAACCGTCTTTCCGGCCGTCCCAGATGTGCCAGATGAACGGACGATGGTGGAAGAGCCCACAATGTTCCTGAAAGAACTCATCCCGGAGCCAGGCGTTCAGGTCACGGTCGGCCTTGACACCGCATGCTGCCAGCAGGGCCGCCAATCGGTCGGCTGCGCTGCGCTCCCCGCGAACGGGAGGAATGCAGACGACGCCGTCGTCATCCGCGAACTGGGCCACCTCCCCGCACCTTTCAACCAGTGCTCGAGCCCGCTTGCTCAACCGCATCTTTTCGTCGAGTTCCGCCGGCCAGCGGTAGCCCAGCAGCCGTGCGACTGCGACCTGGAGCACCGTGCCCTCCTGCGCCTCATCCGGCCGCCCGTGGAAGAGCCATTGCGTCGGGTCGTCGCTCTCTGGTTCGGGCAGGCCGTCGGGATATTCTTCTGCCGCAATCCGTTGCCAATAGCTCAAATCGAATATCACCTTAGTCAGTGATGCATTGGACACCTTCAGTGATCGATCGACCTTGCGGATTGCGTCGCAGTACAGTTCCGAATAGCAGAATGCCCAGATGGCAGGAAGATGCTCCGTCTTCTTAGGAGAAATGATCGACACGCTGTTGTCGTAAGCATCACCACCATAGATTGTGACAGGAAGATCGCCCATCTGGCTCACTGCAACTCCGGGTCGATCCCACGCGAGACTTCCACGAAATGGATCTTGTGACACCTCCTTCATGCGTCCATTACCATCTTCCCAGTGAATCGCTTGGCTTCGCCCTCCAAAGTACTGTCGATCGACTACTGTGCTTTGGAAGAACCGCCAGTTGTCAGTTAGTTGTGGTAGCTCCCAAAACACTCTTCCGAATTGAGGAAGATCGCCGGTAGTCATACCTTGATACGCTCTGGCATAGTCATCCAGGAGTTCGGGGGCTTCGGCATCGTCGAACGAAATCCGCTGGTCACGCCGGTTAATCTGCGCTTCCTGCGATACAAGAGATATTTGTGCCACCTTCGCTGCTTTAGCTTTCGATTGGGCCGGTGCCACATCGGACACGTCGATGCCGAAGAATCTCCCGCCTAGTAATGTAGTGGTGTCCACTGCGAATAGGGCAACATTCACAACCGCACCGCTTATCGTGTCAAACGCTCCAGTCCCCAGGCGAACCAAAAAGTGCCATCTCCCGGCGCGGAGCAATAGGCGGCGCACCGGCTCCTGCGATGCTGAATAGAGCCATCCTTGGGGGAGGACAGTTGAGGTGCAGCCCCCATTAACGCAGAAGGCTAAACACCGCTGCATAAATGCAATTGCCAGATCTGCACGGGCCTGACCGGTCATTCGTTTGATGTGTGACTTGAGTAGACTTGCCTGATTTCCGCTACCCAGGAATGGCACGTTCGTGATAACGAGCGTGTAATCGCCGGCCAGGAGATCGGCCGCCCTCACCATGCCGGATGCGGCGATGGCTCGCTCGCGGGTCTCATCGTCGGCCTTCTCGGCCTTGAGGATCGCCGCGAGGTACGGCTTGATCGTCTCGTAGTCGGCCGCAATAAGGTCCGTCGGAAGCTCGGTAGGGTCGATGAGCGATCCTAGAATCGGCGCCTGCGAGAAGAGCCGGTGCAGGTTCAGCAGGCCTTCCTTGATCGCCTGACGACCGAGCGTTGGCATGGGAACACCGGATTGCTCGGCCAGTACAATCCACTCGTCCGCCGTGGCGTGCGGACCTATTCCACTGCATGCGACATTCAAGGCGGGCAATTCGATGGCCTTGCCCGCCATCCGCCAGGCAGTCAGTGCCAAGTTGAATGCGGCGATCTGGCAGCAGCGGCCGTCAATCTCAAGGCCAAACAGATTCTCTGCCAGGACCGACCGGATGGCGTCGTCCAGCGACAGGCCATCTTCGGTCATGCGCAGCCGGACCAGCAAGTCAAACGCCGCGACGAGGAAGTGTCCGCTGCCGCAGCAGGGGTCGAGAACCTTGAGGTCCTTGGTCTCGCGCGGCCAACCGTCGAATGTGCCGGCTGCCGGCCGCCACGGGCCGGTCGGCTCGCCGTTCTCATCTCCCTCCTGCTGTTCGCGTACGAAGCGCAGGTACTCGAAGTCGTAGCCGCCCTGGGAATTGAGCCGCACGGCAGCACTAAGCTTCTGCTCGCTCGTCGCATTGGCCGCCAGCTCTGGACGCGCGGCTAGCGCCTTGCCGGCATGCCAGGCCCCGATCGTGTTGTGCAGCAGGAAGAGCACCATGTAGTGCTCGGTGAAGAGCTGCGTGACGGCCGGCAATGTCTCGCCGGTGATCTTCTCGCCCGACGCGTTCACGCGGTCCTTTTCTTCGGCCTGCCAGAACTGATAGACCCAGCCCAGACTGTCATCCGCCCTGAACGTCGCCGGCGGGAGTGATTCAAGGAGCTGCTCCAATTCGAGCGTGCGTTCCCGTGGCAGCGCCACGGCGAGCACCGGATCATCGACACGGAAGATCTGCGGCAGCATGCCCTGGGCGAATCGGCTTGCCAGCTCCCACTTGTCGAGCCCGGCCTCGCGGGCGAGCTCCTCGACATCGTCCAGACTGACCGAGACGTTGTGCTCTGGATGGATCAGCAACTCGTTTTCGGCCAGAAACCGGGCGAACAGCATCCGGTGCCAGTGCTCGTACGCGCACTCCCGCACCAAACGCGTAATCTCCTGCGCTCCTTGGGCGTTCCGGCCGTCGCCAAGCTGCTTGGCGTGTGCCCGAAGGCGAGCCCGAAGCTGCTGGCCCGACTTATCAAGATGAGCACCCGACCTGGCCTCGTGCACGGTTAATGATTCAATGGCCGACCTGGCCCCGCGCTCGGCAATCACGCGTGCCTTTTTGACGACGGCTTCAAGCTCGCCACGGAGACCGTTTTCGAGTGGAGGCATGACGGGTTTCTCTCAATCAGCCAATAATGACTGGCCCCTCGTTCACTTTCGCGAGCAGTACCCGCTCCTGGTCGGCCAGCCAGGCCTTCACATCGTCCGGCGTCTTCAACGTGCCGCTGCTGAGGTGAACCCGCTGCGTCTTGGGCTCAAGCAGCTTCGCCGCTTTCATGGCCGCATTGGCGAACCGATTCGGCAGAGCGTCAGTTTTGTCCTTCCACGCGGACACCGGCGTCGCATCAAGCGTCACAAGCAGCGATTCGTCCGAACCCACGTCGATGGTGGGCACGTCGGCGATGGCCTCTTCGCTGAGAATCTGCTCGCGTTGGCCCTTATTGATCTTCTGCCAGCAATCATTGGCTTCGAGCTTGGCCAACTCCTCGGCGTGGCGATTCTTCAGTTGGGTGTGCGCATCGGACACGACCGTACGCAATACGCCGGCGGCCTTCTTGACCAGCGGTTTGACGTGGTCGGTCCCATCGAGCAGCAGGCGATTATCCTCAACACCCCTACTCCCCGTACGAATCTCGTCGAATTCGGGCAAAGCGGTCGCGTGAGTCTCCATGCGTTTCAGCAGGACCCAGCCAGGTCGCCGCTTGTCGGCCAGTTCGGCCGCGGCCTTCCAGTCCTTGGCGTTGGCCTTCAGTGCATCGAGGTCGGCGAGCATCTTCACCAGCCGTTCGTTGCCGGCCAGACTGCGAAGGTCGGCCAGATGGACCGTCTTGGGCCGTTCCGGGAGCGGGGGTTCGCCGCCGGCCCGTTCCGACAGCTTTTCCAACACATCGAGAAACTCGCTCGACTTGATGGTCAGGTCATCGGAGGTTTTGGCGCTGAGGCCGGCTTCCTGGAAGAGCCCGCGGAGCTTGATCTTGTCCTGGGCACTGAGTGTCGCGGTTTCCACGCGGAACTCGGCCTTGCCGGCCTTGGCCTGGTCGAGTTGCCCGGCCACGAGCGCATTGCCGGCGTACCGGGCGGTCAGGTGGCCGGTCGCGTGCAGGCAGATCAAGGCGCCGTCGATGGCATCCTGCGGCCAGCCGTACGGGCTTTCGCCCAGTTCCTTTCGCACGGCCCGGCCCTCGGCGCCGGAACCGACGATTCGCATCACTTCCTTGCAGACCGGGTGCTGCTCGGTCGCGGCGGTCCAGTTGATCGCTTCAAGCGGGGAGTCGGAGCCGGTCTTTGCCCGGCTGATGGCCACCGCCCAATTCTTGTGGTCGCCGTCGCGGAATCGGGGGAAAAGCCGGTCCAGGGCATCCTCGGCGGCGCTGCGAATCTTCTCTTCAACGGTCAATTCGTGCTGCTCGGTCCCGCCGCCCTTGTAGACGCGGGCACGACCGACAATCTCCGTGATGAGGCTGTCACGGCGCCGCACCGCATCTTCCATGCGGGCCTGCATGGCGTTGCGGGCTTCCTTGCCCTCGTCCGTGCCGGGGATACCCTTCAGGTCAAGCGTCTCTTTGGCGCCCTGATACTGGATGATCTGATTGCGCAAAGCCTCATCATCCTGCTTCGGCACGAAAACAAAGACGATCGGGCTGTCATTGCCGGCCGCACGGGCGGCATCAAGCACGCTCTTCGCGCTGCAGTTCCATTCATCCCGTACCCAGACGGGGATTTCCGCGCCGTTCACTTCGGGGGGATCGTCGCCGAAATGGATGTTGATCTTGCGGGCGATCTTGCTTTCGCCCTGGATGAGTTTGACGCCTTTGACGGCGGTGGCCGCGGAGTCGCGGATTAGGGCATCGCGGGCGTGGTAGATTTCACCCGTGTTGTTCTGCAGCCGGCTCTTCTTGGCCCGGAACTCCTTGTCCCACTCCGAGTACTCTTTGGTCTGAAGGTTGTATTCCTCATGGTCCTTGAGCAGGACTCCCTCTTCAACGAGTTTGTCCAGCAGGGGCGGCAGGTCCCTTCGGATAACAGCGCCGCCGTCCTTTAGGTCCCCGACCAGGAGATCCGCGAGCATCTCACACGTGGCGCGAATACCCAGGTCAACGCTGCCATCGCGCGGCAGCCGTCGGATCAGGAAGACCAGGCCACATACACGTCTTGCCAGCTTGCCCTGTTCGGTACCGTCGTCCAGCTTCCGAATCGTCTCGTCCAACTCACGAAGCAGGACGCCTTGCTGAACCATCCCGGCCTGAAGCTGCTCGAAGATGTAGTCGCCGGAGATCACTGTGCCGACCGGCTGATCCGCCAGGTCGCGGATGGCATCGTGGATGATTCGGAGCTGCGCACGAAGCATGCTGCTCGTGCCGCTCGGGTCCACCGCACGAAGCACGGCTTCCCAGAAACGCCGTCGCGTGGGAAGCAGCGGATAGTCGATGCCGAGAAGCTTACGGTCCTCAGTCCGCGGTCCGATGCGCGTCCCGGCGAGTTGTCGCTCAATCTCGCCGGCGTACGAGTCCAGCTTGGCCTTCAACTCGGGCAGCTTGTCCGGCTTCTTGCTCAGTAGAACCTTCCGCGTGACCGCCTCGACGTCCTGGTCCTGAAGCTCGATGTTGATGGTGAACCGGGCCAGCAATTTGGTGAGTTGGCGAGTGTCGGCGCCGAGCGCACTTTGGCCGGCCCCGACCAACAGCACGCGGCAGCCCATTTCCTTCGACAGGGCCTCTGCGATCTCGACCACGCTGGTTGCCCGCCCGTCGTCCGTCGCGATGTACTGCTGCACTTCGTCGAGCAGGAGAATCGTGCAGGGGATCTGCCCGCCGGTTAGCAGGACCTCCTTGGTCGTGGCCAGGAATTCGGCGGTCGTGATATCGCCGGGTTGATTGAACTGCTTTTTGAGCAGCTCTCGAACGGCCTTGCGATCGCCATAACCGGGGTCCACTTCCACCAGCGCGTCGTGGAGGATGGGGCTGACGTACAGGTTGTTCAGCTCCCGGATGAAATCCTTCCCCTTGGATTCGACCTGCGCCTTGACTGAATCGAAGAAACCATTCTGTTTCAGGTAGAGGCAGAACTTCGCCTGGGCGTAGGTCTCAGGCAGGCCCTGCGACCGGAGAATGATGCCGAGAACCGCGAGCCGAACACTCTCCATCCCGCCGGCCGGAAGCGTGCCGGACGCTGCGTGGAGGCCTCCGAAGCGGCGCCCCTGCGTGTCCAGTTCCTTGAGGGCGTCCTCGATCTCGCCCGGCAGGTCGGGGACCAGCGTTCGCGCGGTGGCACCGTCCTCCGGGAACTCCGTGTTCACCCAGAGGTGATGGAGCATCTTGAGCATGTGGGACTTGCCGGAGCCGTAGAAGCCCGACACCCACGCGGCTGGTTGCTGACTGCTGCCCAGATTGCCGAGAAACGACTCCAGCATCCGGATGATGCCATCAGCGTATTTGCCTTCGCAGACGAAATGGGAAAGCTCCTCGCGCAGCACCCTGCGTTCCTGCTCGGTTCGTCCTTCGGTAATGCGCGCCTGGCCGTTGTTAATCAGCTCGCTGACCGCCGGATCACGAACAAACAGTTCACGGTTCTTCATTGATCAACATCTCCTTGGTGCAGGGTGATGGGCACCGCGAGATAGTTCCAACCATCGCGTGCATCGAGTAACCGATAGTTGTTTTCTTCGTACTCGCCCGGGAAGAACAGCACCAGCCGGCCGCGGATGTCGGCTTCGACTGCGCGGAGCACCGTGGATATCCGCGTGAATCCGTAGAGGGCGGCCGCTCCGAACACCCCGACGACCGTGCGTGAATCGACATCGGGTGACGTGACGCACTGGCGCAGCTTATCGACGACGAAGGCTGTGAACTCCGAGTCCAGCTTCATCTCGATGTCTTCGGGACACTCGAAATAGGCTTCCCGGTAGTCGTCCGCCGCCATCCAGTCTGGAAAGAGGTTGGTGAAGTCAAATTCTCTCCAGCTATACCCGGCGGAACGCGTACGGACCTCGAAATCGTGGCGTCGAGCCCGCAGCTTTCGTTCATCCTCTTTGGGATAAACGATCATGATTGTGCGCTCAGCACCGGTCAGGTTGCGCTGCCAAAGTGGAGCGATGTGCCGTTCGTACCGATCAGCGAGTTCGTCAATCCGTCCCATGGCTCATCCGGATCTCGTCGGGAGTCAAAACCGATGAAAAGTCAACCTCAATCACGCCGCCGCCATGCCTAAGGTTAAGGGCGCCCAGCCGCTTGGCATCCATGGCAAGGAACACAAGCCGCTCTTCGTTGGCGTCCAGAACAGCCGTCCACAATGTCTTGAACAACCGATTGCCGCGGAACCCGAGAAGATAACCGAGCATCAATGCGTAGGCGACCGCGTGCGGGGTGGCGACCACGGTCTTTCTCACCTTCCGTACGCGCCCCTCAAGGTGACCGGTCTGCGCCCAGGTAGAGGATGCGTTTCGCACAACCTTGTCGACAATCGCATCATTCAGCCTCTGCCCGACGGCCTCGCGTACAGAGTCGATCATGGCCTGCCGTCCAAGTTCCTCGCCGGGGTCCATCGCCAAGATGGGGCGGACGGTGGCCCTGAGAAGGGGGTCTCGGGCGAGGGAGCAAAGTAGTGCCATGAGGCACCGGCCTGGCTTGTCGCTATCCCAATACCGGCGGAGAACCCTGAACAACGGCAGTTCCGCATCCAGGCCGTACAACTCCCCCAGCCGCTGATTGGTCAGTTTTCGGGTGGAGCCCGTCTTCTTGCCCGTCACGTTCTCCTCGACGATCGCTCTTGCATAGTCGTCCCGGCCTGCCTCGGCCGGCACCGCGTCCAGGACCATCTCAAGCTCGGTCAACATGAAGGTCCTGCTTGTATGCGTGCCCCGATCGCCAGCCCGGAAGCCAAACTCCCGCTGGTGCCTGGCCTCGATAGGGGCGGCTAGCAGCCCGGTCAATGACGTAATCTCGCGTGCCATACGGGTAGTATACCATCTGGCCGGCAAGTTTGCCGGCGAAAAGTGAAAAATTTCGGGAGGTTATTTGACTTTGCCAGTTTGGGCGTTATGCTTAATAGGCCGGCAAGTGTGCCGGCGAGACAGTAGCGTTATGTACCCGCCGCCTCGGGCAGCGTTGACCGGGCGGCCAGCTCAATCTGCGCAACGGCGGGCTGTCATTTTGCGGTCCTTCGGCCCCCAATGCCCCCACCACCTTGGTGGCCGGCCCGCGAAAGAGAGGAAGAAATGAGGACTCTTCATGAACGGGTCGGCGCGAAGAGGGATTGGGAAACCACGTTTTCGGGTTGGGCCCAGCCACCGGGCGATTCCGAGCAGCAACGATGCGACAACGCTGTTTCAGCAATTCGGAACGCGATCAGCCGTAGCTCGAAGCTGAATCGACGCGCGATAAGGGTTTTTCCACAGGGCTCGTACCGAAACCGCGTCAACGTTCGGCGCGAAAGCGACGTCGATGTTGGCGTGATGTGCTACGATGCCTTCTTCAGCGACTACCCGGCAGGCAAGGGCAACGCCGACTTCGGGAATGTCGACTCAGACTATTCGTACGGACAGTTCAAGAACGAGCTGGAGGAGGCACTCATTGACCATTTCGGCCGAGGAGCGGTGCGAAGGGGGAATAAGGCGTTCGATGTCAAAGAGACCACGTATCACGTCGAGGCGGATGTGGTACCGCTCTTCGAGTACCGACACTACTACGACAATGGGACGTACTTGTGTGGGGTGGCGCTGCTTCCAGACAAGGGGTGGAGAATCCAGAACTACCCCGAGAGACTGTTAGACGCGTGGCCCAGAATCAATCAGCATTACGAAAACGCCGTCGAGAAGAACACGGCAACCGGTCGGGCATTCAAGGGCGTTGTTCGCATTCTCAAATCGGTCAGGAACGAAATGGACGAAGCGGGCATCCAAGCCGCCGCGCCGATATGTGGATTCCTGTTGGAATGCCTTGCGTGGAACGTTCCGAATTCCTGCTTCAGCCATTCGACGTGGGATGCCAGAATCCAAGCCGTTCTGCTGCATCTTTGGTCAAACACCAAGGATGCCCAACAATGCCACGAGTGGACCGAAGTCAACGACATCAAGTACCTCTTTCGCTCTGGGCAACCCTGGACGCTGGCGAACACTCACGCGTTCATTGATGCAGCGTGGTCGTATATCGGAGTACGATAGTGACCTTCAATAGAATCCACATCGGTGTCTTCCTCGGGCTCGCGGTGCTTGTATGGGGTAGTGCCCTCTTGATCCAGGGCGTTCCTGTTGGACGTGAACACCTTGGCCCATTCGGCACGGTACTCGGCTTTTTGGTGCTGTTGGGAATCGGATTCGAGCACGTGCTTTGGCGACAGCCGTGGCTACAGGGCTGGTTCGTCAAACGCCCCGACCTCCGCGGCACTTGGCGAGTTGACCTACGATCGGATTGGGTAGACCCTGACACTGGCGAGAGGATCCCATCAATCGTCGGCTACATGGGCGTAACGCAGACTTTATCCAAGCTCCAATTGCACCTGATGACGCCGGAGTCGGAGTCATGGTTTATTGCGGACCGGATCATTTCCTCACCCTGCGGCGACGGTTATCAAGTCGTTGGCGTGTATACGAACAAGCCCCACGTCCATCTGCGCGGGAATCGAAGTGAAATGCACTACGGGGCCCTTGTGCTTCAGACCCATGGTCAGTCGGGGAAGCCTGAGTCGCTGACAGGCGAGTACTGGACCGACCGCAAAACGGCGGGCAGCATGACTCTTAGCAGCCGGATTGCAGATGTCGCTTCACGATTCGAGGACGCCGAGAGTCAGGCTACGCATAAGGATGCTCGCCATCACGCGACAGAAATGGCGACTTGATGCGGCGGCGGAACCGCAGGCACGCCGGCGGAAGCGGTTCGAATCCCGCTTGCTTGCGGAGACGGTTGACTGCCCGAAGCAGATTCAGCAATTGCCGGCGGACCGGGGCGTATGGCTCGTACGGAAGAAGACGCAACTCTTCGGCAACCACGTCGGCCGGCCGGCGGAGGGCAAGCTCCGTGAAATACGCCTTCAGTCGTTTGTATGTCTCCTGGTCGATGCGGACCGACGCATGGCCGTTGCGGAAGCTGACGCTGTAGCCGCCCAGCTTGAAGGGGACGCGGCGGATATCGCGGATTGCCTTGGCTTCCGCCTCGAAGAACCAGTGCTGGCCGTGTGTGGCGATCAGAACGAACGTTCGTCCGAAGCGCAGGTAATGCAGGTTGGCCAGGCCGGCGCGTTTCCGGCGGGCTCGCTCCCATTTTGATACGTCGAGGCCATAGCGGTCGATCAGCTTGCGGTCAATGGCTTCGGGGTCCTTATCGATGGGAATCCAGCCCCGGGCGTAGAACCAGTACCCGTGTGCCACGTAGGCCACCGCCAACTGCTGAATGAATCCGGCGAGCGAAACCGCCCGACAACGATACACCTCTCCCCCCACGGCCAAACCCGAGATGAAGGGGATTGTTTAACGGCACAATCCCCGAAAGCCGACACGTGCAACCACGTTGTGCATGGGCAAATGATCGCGTACGTGCAAGGGCGCTGCTCTCGACAAGGCCCCGGGCCCCCTCTCGACAACAGCCACCCTCATGCTGTTATGCACTCGAAAGGTACACCCGTTGCCTCGGAAATCGGACCTGAACGTCACGCCCCTCCAGGCACACGACACCACCAGTCATGCCCATCGCCGCACGGAACCTTCTCCACAGAGGCGGACTCCGCCCCCGACACCTAAAGAAGAACCTCTCGCTCATGGCAAACCTCCACTGGCCCGCCAGGGCATGGTCGAACTCGTTTCCAGAGTTGACCATGCCCAATTCATAGCGGTCGCCAAAAAGAAACCCCGACAAAAACTGCCGCGTGTACCACACGCGACCGCTTCGCCGTCGCAACGTCGGCGTGCAATCTCTGCCCGCCAGGGCAGACCTCGCACCCATTCGTCGCTCTCTTGCCCAGAACCGGCCAGGGCACACCCCTGGCCGGCACGTCATCGAGACGGGTTAAACCCGTCGCCGCTTTCGTCGTCGTATCGCGGTCGGCACCACCCGGTCCCGCACGAACGGCCCCGCCACTGCCTTGCAGCGGCTGCCGCTCCGCCTACGGCGGACTCCTACTTGCGGCACACTCCCACACTGCGGCTTTTCAAGCATCCGCCTGACCATGGCGGACACCGGCCACCACGCCGGCCGCCGCAGTGCTTCCCGGATTAGTGATGATCTGCAGCCAATCGGTCACGTTGCTAGAGGGTGTTACCCCTCGGGTCATCGCCGTATG